>CAILBQ010000174.1 GCA_903832475.1 uncultured Acidobacteriota bacterium
AGGCCCCTGCTCCCTCCGTCTTCGCGCGTCGCGCGAATGTGGACGCGTGATCTGGTTCGCAAGAGGAGGTATCCTTGGCGGCTGGGGGGAGTCCGCGATAATGTATCGTGTTACGATGTATTTATGACGAAGAGAAAGTCGACGTTGACGGAGCGTGGTGAGATGCAACTGCTGGCGCAGTTTCGCGCCGAGATTCGACGCTTCCTGCGATTCAGTGAGAAGGCGGCGGCGGCGGCGGGGTTGGAACCTCAGCAGCACCAGCTGCTGTTGCAGATCGCGGGAGCGCCAGACGGAACGCTGGCCACCATTTCGCATATCGCCGAAGCGATGAGCCTCGAGCACCACAGCGCGGTTGAGCTGAGCAAGCGCAGCGAAGCGGCAGGGCTGGTGCTGCGGACTCCTGATGTGAACGATCGCCGCTGCGTGATTCTGGAGCTCACGTCGAAGGGGGTGAAGGCGCTGCGCGGGCTTTCGGAGGTGCATGCGCAGCAGTTGCGCGAGCTGGCTCCAAGCCTGATCCAGGCGTTGACAAAGATCAGCGGCGCAGAGAGCACGACGGCCTCTGCTGTCGGGGAAAACGTGAAGAAGGGAGATCGCCGTTGAGGTCGGAACCATCGGTTCTCAGGGATTTTACCGTCGACAAGAGAGTGTGGCTGTTGTCGGGCGTGTCGATGGTCATCGGGGTGTGCGCGACTATCTTTGCCGTGGTGCTGCTGCGCTGTATCGCCTTCTCGACAAATTTGTTTTATTACCACCGCTTCAGCTTCGCGGCCGTTTCTCCGGCGGGGAGCGGGCTGGGCCTGTGGATGGTCGCTGTGCCGGTGGTGGGCGGGCTGCTGGTGGGCGTGATTGCGCGCTTTGGTTCGGACAAGATTCGCGGTCACGGCATCCCTGAAGCGATTGAAGCGATCCTGCTGCGGCGCGCCAAGGTGGATGCGAAGATCGCGGTGCTGAAGCCTTTGTCGGCGGCCATCGCGATCGGCTCGGGCGGTCCCTTTGGCGCGGAAGGCCCGATTATCATGACCGGCGGTGCGGTGGGTTCGCTGATCGGCCAATGGCTGCATGTGACGGATGCGGAGAGAACTACGCTGCTTGTCGCCGGCGCGGCCGCGGGGATGTCGGCCACATTCGATACGCCGGTGGCGGCGGTGCTGCTGGCGGTCGAACTGCTGCTGTTTGAATGGCGTCCGCGGAGCCTGGTGCCGGTGGCGTTGGCGAGCGCGACGGCGGGCCTGCTGCGCGTGTACTGGCTGGGCGAGGGGCCGCTGTTTTCGATGCCGGCCTTGCTGCGCGTGCACAGCCCCGGGGTGATGGTCGGTGCGCTGCTGTTGGGAGCGCTGGTGGGCCTGCTGGCCGCGGGGATGAGCCGCATGATGTATGCCTTTGAAGATCTCTTCGAGCGGCTGCCGATTCACTGGATGTGGTGGCCGGCGATCGGGGGAATCGGGATCGGAATCGGCGGCCTGTTTTTCCCGCGCGGCCTGGGCGTGGGGTACGACAATATTGCCGAACTGCTGAGAGGCGCGGCGCCGATTGGGCTGATTGTCGGGATACTCGTTTTCAAGTCGCTGATGTGGGCTTTTTCGCTGGGTTCGGGGACTTCAGGCGGCGTGCTGGCACCGCTGCTGATGATTGGCGGGGCGATGGGCGCGCTGGCGGCGCACGTGGCTCAGGCTCCTGTTGAGGCGCAGGCGTTTTGGGCGCTGCTGGGCATGGGAGCGATGCTGGCGGGTTCGCTGGGCGTTCCGCTGACGGCGATGATGTTCAGCCTTGAAGTGACGCATTGCCTGCCTGCATTGCTGCCGCTGGTGGTGGCCTGTGTCGCGTCGTACCTGGTGACTTCGCTGCTTATGCCGCGGTCGATCCTCACGGAGAAACTGAGCCGGCGGGGCTATCATCTGTCGCGCGAGTATGGGGTCGATCCGCTGGAGCTGGTGCTGGTGCGGGAGGTCATGTCGCCGTCTGCGGGAGGCTGGGCGGCGCCGGGCGGCGATGAGTGTTATGTGTATGCCGACTCCACCACGCGCGGGGCGGCTGAAATGATGGCAGCGGTGGGGTTGGAGGTCTTGCCGGTGGTAGACCGCTCCACCGGGGATGTGTGTGGAGAGCTTGCGCTGAGGGACTTGCTTCGTGGGCGAGGGCGTTCGATGGAGAGAGAACGCGAACGGGCGCGGCTGTTCGGATAGTGGGCTCGCGAGGAGAGCTTCGGCTTGGAACCGCTTCAGGCAGTGACGTGCGGGGATCTGAGCTTTTCAGGGTGGTGGGAAGGCCCGCTCATCGCGGTGGGGCTGCGATGAACGGGGCACGGCTTAGCGGGGGAGGGGTTGGGTGCCGGTGATGAGGAAGGTCGATTCGGATTTGGCTTTGGCTTCGGCGGGCTGGGCGTCGGCGAGGGTAAGGGTGTATTTGCCGGGGAGGATGGAGCGGTCGCCTTTTTCGTCGACGCTGGAGAGGGCGCGTGGGTCGAAGTGGAGGGTGACGGCGCGGGTTTCTCCGGCGGAGAGATGGACGCGTTCGAAGGCGGCCAGGGATTGTGTGGGACCGTTCGCCTGCGGGGTTTTGAGGTAGGCTTCAACGACTTCGTCGCCGGCCAGGGGGCTGGAATTGGTGACAATGACGGTGGCGGTGAGGGTTTCGCCGGCTTGGAGCTTGGGCGAGGACAGTGTGACGGGGCTGAAGGTGAAGCTGGAGTAGCTGAGGCCGTAGCCGAATCCGAATTCTGGCTTGCCGGGGTAGTAGCGGTAGGTGCGGCCCTTGAGGTTGTAGTCGGTGAAGGCGGGCAGGTCGTCGACGGATTGATAGAACGTGACGGGCAGGCGGCCGCCGGGGTTGTTGAGGCCGGCCAGGGTGCGGGCGATGGCGGTGCCTCCCTCGACGCCGGGATACCAGGCTTCGAGCAGCGCGGCGGCGTGGTCTTTGGCCCAGGGCAGGGCGACGGCGCTGCCGCTCATGAGGACAACGACGACGGGCTTGCCGGTGGCGGCGACGGCTTCAAGCAGCGACTGCTGCGCGGCGGGGAGAGCGATCTTGGTGCGGTCTCCGCCGGCGAAGCCATCGATTTTGATGGGCATCTCTTCGCCTTCGAGCTGCGGGGAGAGGCCGACGAAGGCGACGACCACGTCCGCTTTCTTGGCGACGGCGACGGCTTCATCAAGCTGAGCCTGGGCGGGGGCAGCCCACTTGAGGTAGACTCCGCCGCCGGCCTGGTCGCCGGAGTGGCTGTATTCGAGCTTGAAGTCGTGGGGCTGCGTGTCGGCGAAGTCGTGGGTGAAGACGACGGGCGTGCCGCCGTTCATGATGGGCGGGGCTGACGGGCTGGCGCCGGGGGCGGCTTTGAAGTTGCCCATGTCCTTGATGTCGAAGACCTTGCGCAGGGGGCCTTCGGAGATGACTTTGCCGTCGAGGGTGAGGCGGAAGCTGTCGTTAGGCGAGTAGGGGAAGGCGTCGGCAGGTTCCACCGAAAAGGTATAGCTGCCGGGGGCGGGGACGGCGAGCGATCCGGACCAGCGGACGGAGTAGACGTGGGTGCGGATTTCGGGGACAGGCAGGGAGTCGCCCCATTCGGCCTGGATGTTGTGGTCGGTTCCTGTCGCCACGGGGCGGCCGGTCCAGTCGGGGGTGGCGAAGTATTCGGTTTTGAGGCCTTCGCCGAAAGCGGTGCGGGGGACGGGGACTTTTGCGCCTTCGGCGAGGGTCGAGCCTTGCGCGTAGGAGACGTGATGCGGGCCGAATTGAGCGATGAGGCCGTCGATGGGCTCGACGGGGTGAAGCGGGACGCCGTTGTAGTTGCCTTCGAGGGCCTGGATGAGGTCGGCGTTGGGGCCGACCACGGCGATGTTTTTGGCGCTATCTTTAAGGGGTAACGCCCCGTCGTTTTTGAGCAGGACGATGGCTTCTTCAGCGGCCTTGAGGGCGGCGGCGCGGTTGGCGGCGGAGGTGTTGGCGGAGAAGGGGATCGAATCGTAGGGATTGGAGCCGGGGGCGTCGAAGAGGCCGAGCTGGAAGCGGGCGGTGTAGAGGCGTTCGGCGGCCTGGGTAAGGAGATCTTCAGAGACAACTTTCTGCTTGACGGCGTCGGCGAGAGTGTCGAAACCGGGCGCCCAGATGCTGCAGGAGAGGTCGGTGCCGGCTTCGAGCGAGATGGCGGCGGCGTGGAGGATGTCGGGAGCGTTGTGGTGGCCGTTGGTCACGTCCATGATGGCGGCGCAGTCGGAGACGACAAAGCCGTTGAAGTTCCAAGCCTTGCGAAGGTGGTCGACGAGGAGGTCTTTGTTGGCGCAGGCGGCGAAGCTGTCGATGGCGTTGTAGGCGCACATGACGCTCTTGACGTGGCCGTCGACGACGGTGGCGCGGAAGGCGGGGAGGTAGGTTTCTTCGAGGTCGCGCGGGGTGGGGTGGACGTCGAAGGTGTGACGCTGCGACTCAGGGCCGGAGTGGACGGCGAAGTGCTTGCTGGTGGCGACGGCTTTGGGGTGGTCGGGGTCGTCGCCCTGGACGCCGGTGATGAACGCGACACCCATCTTGCCGGTGAGGAAGGGGTCTTCGCCGTAGGTTTCCTGGCCGCGTCCCCAGCGCGGGTCGCGGAAGATGTTGATGTTGGGGGACCAGAAGGTGAGTCCGTAAAAGATGCGGTGGTTGCCTTCCTGCTGGGCGTGGTTGAACTTGGCGCGGGCTTCGGTAGAGACGACATCGCCCATGGTGTGCACGATCTTGGGATCCCAGGTGGCGGCCATGCCGATGGCCTGGGGGAATACGGTCGCGTAGCCGGCGCGGGCGACGCCGTGGAGAGCTTCATTCCAGGTCTGGTAGTCGGGGATGCCGAGGCGCGGGATGGCGGGGGCCCAGTCCTCGAGCTGGGAGGCTTTTTCTTCGACGGTCATGCGGGAGACGAGGTCGTGGGCGCGGGCCTTGGGGCTGAGCTGGGTGTTCTGGTAGTCGGGAATTTGGGCGGCGGCGAATGCGGGAAGAAGAGCAAACAGCAGGGCAGCGGCGGTGCGAGGGGCGGGGCGGGGATTCATGGATCGTTCTCCTGGGGCGCAGCGGGCTTGCCGTCAGCACGGCTCAGGAGAGCCACAACAAGGGCGCTGGGATACCGAGAGAAATGTACCTTGCGGGTGGTTGGTTTGGCTAGCTTTATCGGTTTACTAGGGTGGAGCAAGGGCGGAAGGCAATTTGAGACGGTCAGTTGCTGGATCCCACATCTCAAAGTCGAGATGTGGGGCACCCCGATGATGGCTAGACATCAGATATGGGCCACCCGCCAGCTTTCCTTTGGAGGAAAGGTGATCCAAGAACGGACACTGAAGGTCAGTGCTGATGGTCGGACGGTAGTGAGACAGTTGTGGGTACCTGCACGTCCGAGCGAAACAGACTCTTTGGTCTACGAGAAGCAATAGAGAAGCGATCGCCTTGTTGAAGAAGGCAGCACCGTTCATTCTCTGGAGTAAACTTTTTATATGGGCGGCTTGTTCCTAGACTCGATCATTCGATCCATCGTCAGAAATGTGCGGAAACAGCGACGAGTTGACGATGCCCTGTCATGGCCGATTGCTGTAGGAAAGATTTCCATGTCCCGTCTGGGGAAAAACTTGGACGGTTATATTTCTCCCGACCTGGTGTTTTCGTATGAGATTAATGGCGAGACGTTCTACGGCTCGGCAGGCGGAACCGCAATTGAAGCGAAACAGATCAATCGGGTGACCGATGCCATCAACGGAATTGAGGTCATTCACGTGCGTTACGATCCGTCTGATCCGGCATCAAGTTGTCTACTTAATCGGGACAATCCGGAAATTCCATTTGAAATCGATCATACCCCATACTAGTCAGGGCTAAACGCATCGAACATGGTCAGTACTTCACCGACAGATGAACCTGCCACTTGGTTCATCCGTCGGTACCGGTAGTTTCTCCCCAACAAGTTTTTGCGCAGGTTTGAGCGCACCTCATCAGGCAGCATTCTGTGAGGAAAACTTTACGGTGCCCCCCAGGTATGAGGATCGCTTTCATCAGGCATTTGAACTGTGACTCCGTTCATGTTTACAGAGTTCGACGGGGGAGTGAATATCGATTGCATCGTTGCGCCCGCAAAGCATGATCCATGAACTGCGACATCTGCTACTGTGGCAGCACTCATCGCAATTGGACCACCACTCTCAACTTTTTCTACGCCCTTTTCCAAAGGAGACGCGATTGAGATATCGTTCTTCCCATTGTTAACGAGTGTGGTCAATTCCTCAGGTGTGCCAAGCGCACCTGTTCCAAATGAAACGCCACCTTTTGTGCCTATGGCTTCGGCCCAATCCTTAATGGTTTCCGTAGCGTCTGGGTTCCACCCCGGCACCAACGCCAATGGACTACCAAAATTGATAGCTTTCCCTCCGAGGGAGGCGTTACTATTCGCGATGCAATCTGAATAGCCCTGCTGCTGAATATTCTGGCGCATTTGCTGATCACTGTTTGGAATAGCCTCTGCGCTCACAATCTCTGTTCTAACGCTCGCATTGTTGGCAGCAATTTGAGCGTTAGTCTGCCAGCCATTCCCTGTAGCCCAGTTCTTCAGTTCCTGCCAGAAGTGTCCGTCAGCATCCGCTCTAGAAAGCGGGTTATTGCCAACGTAGGTATACAGGTTTAGGCTTTGCGGATTGTCCAGCTTCGCATACGGTACCGGTTTGGCTTTAGCACTCCAATCAGGGCTCATGAATAGGCCCATTGACGAGGCGTAGTATCTGGCCCCGAAGTAGTCGTTGCCGGATTCGGAGTCTCGTTCTTTGCCGGTGAACAGGTATCGCGAAAAGGAAACTGTGGTCACACAAGCCTCGGAGGCCGTCATAGATGTGGACTTCATCGTAGTTGAATCCAAGGTTCTTCATCTCAGTTGCTGCGACTTGGGCCACTAGCTCTACCTGACCACATACCTTATCTTCATGGGACGCAGTCCGTTCCCATTTTCCTCGAAGTACGAAACGGAGACGCCGTCCCAATTTTCCAACTTGGTGTACTGAACCAGATCGTCACAGGTCTCACAGATCACTTTAAGGTGATGAGAATCCTCCCACATAAGTCTCAGTTTCAAATTCGGATTATCTGAACTAGACGTTGCAGAAAAAAGTATATGGCGAAACGGGTCCCACCTTCTGCGAACTAACACCTTATGAAACGGTGAATTGGTGACTCCACCAGCCAGATAATACACATCTACCCGGTGGTCGGGACTCCAAATCTGTTTGACTTCGCCATCATGCATAAACAGATATTTGCGCCATAGAAGAAAGCAGAGCGCGAATAGGCAAAGCGCCGCTGCAATGGCGGTCACCAGGAGCGTCGCCTTCTTCGCGATGTTTTTTAATTTGCGTTGCATCCGTTGTTATTCCTCACGTTCTGCTATACCCACCCGGCAATTACCGCCAGATTTTCGCTCGGGCGTGGCTGATCGCCGTAATCTGGCGATTGATGATCCACGCTATCCGTACCGGGCGCACCCTGGGGCTTCCAGGTCCCTGAGGAAACCCCCACCGCTGTTGCGCTTTGGTTGCTGGTATTGTAGGACGCCGACGTGGACGTTGGCATGGTCACCTGCGGCGTGCCACCCTCATTCTCTGCCAACCGGTTGCCGAAAGCGTCATGGTTCCAACTCATCGCCGCGGCTGTGTAGTAGCCAGCGGACGACGTTGCTCCGGTGAGACGGTTCAGGTTTTCGTAGGAGTCGTTCCAGGTGCCCATCTCGGAAAAGGGGCACCTGAGTCGTACGGGAATTCTGTTGAAGGGGTAAACCGAATCCATAACCCCGGTCCCCGAAAGCGAGGGACCGGGGGCACCCGCTGTGAGGTCGGGAAAACTATGGAGATTGGGGTCGCGCGGGGATGTTGTTGAAGGCTGAATCGATCGGGCTTTCAGCCCTTGCTTTGTGACGCTGCGGTACCCAGGGCGATGGCCTGGGCTTTGATGACGTGGGCCGTTGGCCCTGAATTGAGCATCCAGCTCCGAGAGCTCATCTCACCCCGGCTTTGTTTGGAGGGCAAAAGGAAAAGGGCGGCCTTGGCGCCCGCCCTTTTGCGATGCGCGTGAGTTGTTGGACTATTTGCGGGTGAAGGTGAAGCCGAGGCCGGTGGTGAAGACGAGGTCGTTGTCTTTGGTGCCGGCGGGTGGGTCGGTGACGTAGGTGTCGCTGAAGGTGGTCTGCCAGCTGAGCCAGTTGCTGATCTTGGTGCTGAGGCCGGCGTTGGTGGTGAAGCGGTACTGGCTGGTGTCCTGGAGGTCAGGGAAGAAGTTGGCCTGTTCGGTGAAGGAGCTGGCCTTGCCGAGTTTGCGGGAGTACTGTTCGCCGAAGGTGAGGGCGGCGAAGCTGTCGGTCTTGGCTGGGGTTCCGTCGGGCGGATCCTGGACGGCGGAGACGGCGCCGTAGCTTTCGTGGGTCCAGACGAGGCCGCCGAGGATGTCGAGCTGCTGGACGGGCTTGGCGATGGCGTGCCAGCCGAATCCGCCACCGATGACGGTGCGGAGGTTCAGTTCCTGGAGGGCGTTGGTGCTGAAGTCGCCGGTGCCAAAGGCGAAGACCTTGGGATTGATGTTGTGGTCGTAGCGCAGGCCGGCGTTGGTCTGGTTGGCGGTGGTGGCGTTGAGGATGCCGTCGTGGGTGTAGAGGGTGTTGTAGTAGAGCGACGTTTTGTCGGTCTTGGTGGGGCGGGCGGCGATGACGCCGGTGCCGATGGTGGTGGTCTGGCTGTTGCCGCTGGAGAGGGCGACGCTGATGTTGGCGGTGCCGGTCCATCCGTGGGTGAAGTTGGGGTGGATGCTGGCTTCATAGGCGGCCTGGGCGGCGGCGTCACGCACGGTGCCGAGGCCGGCGGCCGGGACGGGTGCCGGGCCGGAGGCGGTGGTGATGACGAAGCCGTCAGTGGTGCGCTCGATGCCGGTGATGTCGGTCTTCTTGATGTCGATCTTCTTGCCCATCTTGGTTTCGGTGGAGAGGACGAGGGGCTTGTCGAGCTTGACATTCGAAACTTCATCGAAGGTGATGACGAGGTCGCCGGCATAGGTGGTCTTGACGGTGAGCTTGCCGCCGGCTAGCTGGGTCACGGTGCCGGTGAGGTGATCGCCATTCTTGAGGGTGATGGTGTCGGCGATGGCCGGCAAAGCGGCGGTGGCGAATGCGCCAAAGAGGGCAAAGCTCAGAGCGAGGGAGCGGCGGTGGCGAAGCAAGACAGTGTCGAACAGGGGAATGCGCACGAAATCGAGTTCCTTTCCGGGTTGAGGAGTACGTGAAGGCCGGAGTCGAGCGGGGTGATCCGGAATGCGATTCTCCAGGGTGATGCAGGGAGAACCGGTCGGTCTTGGAATCTGTGCACCTTTATTTGGAGGTGTGCTGAGGAAATACCATATTGGATCAAGGCTGGTGCCAGGTTTCAATAAGTGCCCGGCCGCCTGTATACGCGATTGGCGAGGCCGGGGATTACAGGGATTATCCCAAAAGCCAGACTCAATCGCAATGATTTCTATGGTTCCCGGAGCGGTTTTCGGATCGTCAGGGGCAATGCTGGGCAATTGCAGAAGTGCTTGTCGTGCATGAGGATGGGTGGGATATGATGACGGTTGTTCCGTGACAGGCAGCGATGCGACAGGGAGCGGCGAGACAGGGAGAGCAATGCGACCGAATTTTTATTTGATGAAGGCCACGATCAGCGGTGCGCTGGGCGGATTGCTTTTCGGGTTTGACACGGCGGTGATTGCCGGGGCGATCGATGCGTTGACCAAGCTGTATCACCTTTCCGACCGGACGCAGGGAGTTACGGTCTTCATCGCCGTCGCAGGTACGGTGGTGGGGGCGATGTGCGCGGGGAGCGTAGGGCAGCGACTGGGCGGGCGCGAGACGCTGCGCATCACGGCGGTGCTGTACGTGATTTCGGCGCTGGGTTGCATGCTGGCGTGGAGCTGGCCAGCGCTGCTGGTGTTCCGCTTCCTGGGAGGGCTGGGGATTGGGGCGAGCTCGGTGCTGGGGCCGGTGTACATCACGGAACTGGCTCCGGCGAAGTGGCGCGGGCGGATGGTGGGTACTTTCCAGATCAACGTGGTGATCGGGATTCTGCTGGCGTATGCGTCGAATTTTGCGATTCGCGAGTTACATCTTGGCGACTGGGAGTGGCGGACGCAGCTGGGCGTGGCGGCGATTCCGGCGGTTGCGTTTTTGATCCTGCTGTTTGGGATTCCGCGCAGCCCGCGGTGGTCGGTTTCGAAGGACCGTATCGATGAGGCGATGGAAGTGCTCAAGCTGATGGGCGATCCAGACCCGAAGGCGGAGCTGGCGGACATACAGCAGGCGCTGAAAGAGAGCCATGCGGTGGCCAATGAGCCGGTGTTTCAGTGGAAGTACCGGTATCCCTTGTTTTTGGCGATCACCATTGGAGCGTTCAACCAGTTAGCCGGGATCAATGCGATTTTGTATTACCTGAACAACATCTTTGCTGCGGCGGGATTCAGCCAGATGTCGGGGGATTTGCAAGCGATCGCGATTGGGGCGACGAACCTGGTATTTACGCTGATCGGGATGACGCTGATCGACCGGCTGGGAAGGAAGACGCTGCTTTTGATCGGCGCGGCGGGCGACGCGGCGTGCCTGGCGGGCGTGGCGTATGTGTTTCTGACGCATTCGCACCAGGCGGCGCTGCTGGGGCTGCTGGTGGTGTACATCGCGTTCTTTGCGTTGAGCCAGGGCGCGGTGATCTGGGTGTATATCGGCGAGGTGTTTCCCAACGTGGTGCGCAACAAGGGACAGAGCGTGGGGAACAGTTCGCACTGGATCATGAATGCGGCGATCGCGCTGACGTTTCCGATATTGGCGGCGAAGTCGGGTGGGGCTCCGTTTGTGTTTTTCGCGGTGATGACGGTGGTGCAGTTTGTCACAGTGATGCTGTTCTATCCGGAGACGAAGGGGCAGACGCTGGAGGCGTTGCAGAGGAGGCTGGTGAAGGGGTAGGGGCACCTGCCGTGCGGGTGCACGCGGCTTCGCCGCAAGGGCGACGCCCGTTGTACTTCCCTGCGGTTGGGATGACGAGGGAAGCAGATTCCCTCCTGGGATGACCAACAAGAACGGCAAGGGCAGATTCTTCGCTTTGCCCTGGATGACAAGGCTCTTCGGATAAGTGGGTATAACACGCGTGCTATCGAAACTTCGATAGGGGAGTTATAATCCCGGCATCTTTCCACAATGGAGTTTTGCCAGACTATGCTCCTATTCGAACGGCCTTTGCCAGCCTGGGTGTTCCGGGCCCTGGTTTTCTGCTGGGTTTGTCTTTCCTTCTCACAATTTCTGCATGGGCAGGCCGGTGCCGGAGCGAGTGATGGGTGTTCGCTTGCTGAGCCGCCGCTGGGGGCGGGGCGCGCGAATTTGTTTTCGGAGCAGCAGGAGCAGTGGCTGGGCAAGGTGATGGCGGATCAACTTGAGTCCAGGTACAACCTGCTGGCGGAGGCGGAAAGCCAGGAGTTGGATCGCATCGGGCAGAAGCTGCTGGCGCAGCTGCCGCCGACGACGATTCCGTATCACTTTCGGGTTTACGATTCGGCGGAGCTGAATGGCTTCTCGTTCGCGGGTGGCTACGTCTATGTCAGCCGTAAGCTGATCATCGATGCCAAAAGCGAGGACGAAGTGGCGGGGGTGCTGGCACATGAGATTGGGCATATCTACACGCACCAGGTGGCAACCAGTGTTTCCCGGCAGCTGAGCATGCGGTTGAACGTCAAGTCCCTTGGGGATGAGCAGGATGTTTTCGACAAGTATCAGCGGATGCTGAATGCGCGTTCGAAGTATCGCGAGGATCTGGATGAGAAGGACGAGGAGAAAGACGAGTTTCGCGCAGATGCGGTAGGGCTTTACGCGATGGTACGGGCGGGGTACGCGCCGCGGGCGCTGGCGACCAACCTGGAGAGGGTGACGGATCGAACGGGTTGGAAAGGGAATTTCCTTACCGACCTGCTCAATGCAACGAGTCTGCAGGCGATGCGCATCCGGGCCACGCAGAAGCTTGCCGGCTCTGCACCAGACGCCTGCAAACGACGGGAGTTGAAGAGCTCGCCCGAGTTCGTGGCATTTCAGCAGGCTCTGGTGGCGCATCCTGCCAATACGGTGCTGGAGGCTACGCCCGGGCTGACGTCGACGGTGCTGGATCAGCCGATTCGTGCGGGCTTGAACTGGGTGCGATTCAGCCCAGATGGCCAATATCTGCTGGCGCAGAACGAGACGTATGTATACGTCCTGCGCGCCGCGCCGCTTGAACTGCTATTCAAGATTTACGCGCCGGACGCCGCGCCGGCACACTTCACTCCCGATTCGAAACGCTTGGTGTATCACTTCCAGTCGCTACGAGTCGAGGAGTGGGATGTGGAGGCAAAGAAGCATTTAGCGGCTCACGAATTGGTGGATTACGGCGGGTGTCAGCAAAGCGAGTTGTCGCCGGATGGGAAGTTCCTGGTCTGCGTGTTTCAGTATCGGAATGAAGAGCAACTGTCGCTGGAGGTCTTTGACGTCGCCAGCGGGGAGATTGTGTTCACCAAGGGCAACGCGTTCTTAGGGGATGTGCGGGCTTCGGTATACCGGATCATTTCGAGGCCTGACTGGGATCCGGAAACGCTGGCGATCGCATTTTCGCCGGATTCGCATTACCTGCTGACGGCCGGGGTAGCGAATAATGTGGCGCTGGACTTGACCAGCATGAAGGTCATCAAGCTGGGTCTGGGGCTGGGAAGCGTGGTTCAAGGACGTTTGACGTTCACCGCAAGCGATCAATTGCTGTATGACTGCGATGCGGGACAGCGGGGGATCTTTCGCAAGGCGGAATCGAATGTATGCTTGGCGGAGTTCCCTACGGGCAGGCCGCTGAAGAAGTTTGTCGAGGGGTGGGAGGCACTGTGGCCTGTATCGCAGGGGCATTTTGTTCTGGCGGGTTCGCTATTCGATTCCTTTCCGCACCTGGTGGACTTGACCACAGGCAAGCCGACAAACCTGCTGAAATTCCAGGCCGCGGACTTGCTTGGGACGATGTTGGCAGGGGAGTCCGGCAAGGGCGGGATCATGATCGGCGACGTGAATGGGGGCAAGGTCGAGAGCATTGATCTGCCGGAAGGACCGTTGCAGACGGCGCGTTCTGTTGAGTTCAGTCCAGATGGAAAGTATCTGGAGATATCGAACCACAATCGAGGCGCGATCTGGGATCTGGCGGCCAACAAGAGGATGGTGTTGACGCGGTCGCTGCGTGGCGCCTGGTTCGATGGCTCCGGTGTGTACCTGCAACTGGCGGCGTCGCAGGCCAAGCCGGGGCAGAATCTTCACGTGGATTTGACGACCAGCGCCAGCGTGGATACGGGCAAATACGAATATGAGAGCCGGCAGTTGTTGGATGTGAGCGTGCAGGTGGTTCGGCACGACCCGGAGATGTCGCGTCTGCATGACGTGGAGTTGCAGGTTTTCGACCAGAAGACGGGGAATCTGCTTTGGAAGAAAAGATTTCCCAAGGACGCGCCTCGGGTGTCGCAGACCGAGCCGGGCGTGCTTGTGTTGTCGTTTGGAACGGAGAAGGAAACGGCGTGGGACGAGGTACTGCATCGCGATCCCGTGTATGCCGAGGACGAGACGTCGGAGAAGCACCAGGGGATTCTGGTTGAGATTCTAGAGAGCCAGGCGGGAAATGTGCTGGGTCAGCTGGTCGCGCCGGAGGGTTCGCGGGTGCGCTGGAGCAGCAACTCGAGGTGGTTTGAACGGGAAGTGTCGGACGATCGCCGTGCTTTGGTCTTTGGGGAACTCGTGGCGATACATGGGAACGAGGAGAATACGGTGGTCTACAACTGGAAGACGGGGAAAAGGCTGATGGCCTGCTGGGGTGAGGTGCTGGCCGGGGATGGGAAGAGAGGCTTGCTGGCGGTGACCAACCGCGACCAGGAAGTGGCCGCGTATGACACCAGCACCGGCAAACAACTGGCGCGGGTGATGCTGGATCACGTGGTGCTGGGGACGAGGTTTGCTCCGGACAAGAGGTCGCTGCTAGCGGTGAGCGGGACACAGCGGCTGTATACGATCGACCTGCCGGAGGGCGGGCTGGCGCAAGCGGGGAAGTGAGTTCCGGTTTGGGAACGCGGGTGGTGCGAAACGGTGCGGTTGTCGCGGAAAAATAGAGAGCGTATCGTGTTGTTGCGCGTCGAAATGGGTGTGAGTCATCTGCAGTTTTGGGGGAGGATTCCATGAAGAGGATTTGGGTCGTGGTGGCGGCGATGGTGGTTTCGTCGGCAGGCTTCTTTACGGCTAGCTGTGTGGGGCAGTCTGCTTCGATGGGGTATGGAACAGCGGGCGCGGAAGGGCTTTCCAGGCACGGGGAAGCGGCGAAGCCGGCGCGGACATTTGTCTATGACTTCAGCTCGCAAGGTGCGGGATTTGAAGCCGCTATCGATGATTCCCTAGAGGGCTGCCCGGTGGCGATGGAAGCCAAGCGGCTGGGCGGCGGGGACATGGTGAAGGTGCGCGGATCGGCGGATCGTGAGCCGGGACAGCGGATTCGGTTGAGACTTCGCGAAACAGGTGGCTCAGCACGGGTGATCGGTGCGCGGGTTGCGGTACGGGGGACCGATGGGAAGCCGCGGATGTCGACGCTGGCGTCTTCGGGCAGCAAGGCGGGTGAAGTCACCCGGGTGGTGAGCCTGAATTTCAGAGATCATGGCGAGAGCTGGGCGGCGGCGGACCTGTTGCTGCGGGGGCAGACGTCGGTGAGCCGGGTGAAGCTCGAATCGTTAAGTTACGCGGATGGAACGACTTGGGAGTCGAAGCGCGGGAGTTCCTGCGTGGTGGCGCCGGATCCGTTGATGCTGATCGTGGCGCGTTGAGCGAGATTGTGCGCGCGTGACGCGGGCCTGGGATTGGAGGGGTGGGAACAGGCGCTCTTCTTGACGGCCAACTGATTGACTCTGAACCTGAATTCGGATATTCTGAAGTCCTTGCGCGGTGTTGCGTCTGTCTGTCTGCGTGTTTGCACCCGGACTTCTGACTTGTTCTGAGCTAAAGCAATATCTATAGCCAGGGCGGCAACATCCACTTTGCGAATCGTGGCCAGCGGCAGTTGGGCTCGATTTGCGGGTCAAGAAGCCCCTTGAGGGCCACGCGAACAGTTTTGTTTTGACGTGGGTATCAGGATTGGCCCCGCCCGGTAGGCGTGGGCAAATTGTGCTGGTTTCAGGCCGGCTTGCCCATGGTTGCTGGACCGATTTTGTTAGACCCCATTTTGGTTTGGATGAGAAGCAGGAGCGAGATGTCGACTTATATCCCGAGCGCGAAAGAAATAACCCGCAAGTGGTTTGTGCTGGACGCCAGCGGCAAGACCCTGGGCCGGTTGGCCACCAAGGCAGCCGATATGCTGAGCGGCAAGCTGAACCCGAAGTATGTTCCGTACATTGACATGGGCGATCACGTGATCGTCATCAATGCGGAGAAGATCGTGCTGACCGGGTTGAAGGCGCAGCAGAAGCTATATCGGCGCTACACCGGTTTCCCGGGCGGATTGCGCGAGGAGTCGTTCACGCGGCTGTTGAATCGGCGTCCGGAGAAGATCGTGGAAGAAGCGGTCAAGGGCATGCTGCCGAAGTCGAAGATGGGCCGGCAGATGGGGACGAAGCTGAAGGTGTACAAAGGCGACAAGCATCCGCACGAAGCGCAGATGCCGGAAGTGTACGAGTTGAATTCGTAGGACAGCTGCTAGCTGCTAGCTTCTAGCTGCTAGCTTCGGCTTTTTGAGTTACAGATTTTTCGAGATGGAAGCAAGTTTCTAGCTAGAAGCTAGAGGCTGAAAGCTAGGAGCTGAGGTTACATGGCAGATTTGGTTCAGTATTACGGGACGGGACGCCGCAAGTCGGCGATTGCCCGCGTCTTTCTTCGCCCGGGCACGGGTGAGTTCAAGGTGAACGGCAAGGCGTACGAGACCTACTTTGTGACCGAGCAGCAGCGTGTGGCTGCGAAGCGATCGCTGGTGCTGACGGAACTGCTTTCGACCTTTGACGTGGTGACCACGGTCAAGGGTGGCGGCGTTTCGGCGCAGGCCGATGCGGTGAAGATGGGTTCGGCGCGCGCGCTGGTGGTGTTCAACCCGGAACTGCGTAAGCTTTTGAAGTCGGAAGATCTTCTGACCCGCGATGCGCGGCAGAAGGAACGGAAGAAGTACGGACAGAAGGGTGCGCGAGCGCGCTTCCAGTTCAGCAAGAGATAGCCTTCAGCTACTAGCCTCCAGCTTCTAGCTAAAAGCTAGCGGCTAGGAGCTAGGAGCTATGCATCATCATCTTCCAAGCCCCACACGTTGAGGCCGGGAATCAATCCAGGCAAGGCGAATGTCAGCCTGGATGCAACGCAATAAGGAGCTCAATTGGCCACGATTACCATGAAGGAGCTGCTCGAAGCGGGTGTTCACTTCGGGCATCAGACGAAGCGCTGGAATCCGAAGATGAAGGAATACATCTTTGGTGAGCGCAACGGCATTTACATCATCGACCTGCAGAAGACGCTGAAGATGTTTAAGGAAGCGTCGAAGTATGTCACCGACCTGTGCGCGAGCGGGAAGACGGTTCTGTTTGTGGGGACCAAGCGCCAGGCGCAGGACGCGATTGCGGAAGAAGCGACGCGGGCCGGCATGCCCTACATCAACCAGCGCTGGCTGGGCGGGTTGCTGACCAACTGGGTGACGGTGCAGAAGTCGGTGAAGCGCCTTCAAGAGATCGACGAAATGGCTACAGATGGCCGTTATGAACTGCTGACCAAAAAGGAAGTCATTCGCCTGGAGCGGGAGCGGAAGCACCTGCAGGCGAACCTGGCCGGCATCAAGACGATGAAGCGGCTGCCCGATGCGCTCTTTATCGTCGACTCGAACAACGAAGCGATTGCCGTGAAGGAAGCCCGCAAGCTGGGCATCCCGGTGGTGGCTGTGGTGG
>CAILBQ010000175.1 GCA_903832475.1 uncultured Acidobacteriota bacterium
CCAATGCAAAATGGTTCCTGAGTGCAGTGTCCGTCGGTCTGGCGAGTTACATTGTCCGCATCTGGGCTCCAGTCGACACTCGAATTCTGGGCCTGTGGCTTGGCTTCTTCCCTGCCTATATTTTCCTTTTTGTCATCGGAATGATCGCCTGGCGCCATGATTGGCTTTCGCAACTGTCTTGGAAGCAGACGCGCCTCTGGCTGGTTGTCGCCATCGCTACCTGGCCCGTCCTGCCTGTCACAGCCGCGGTTCTAAAACTACGCGGGCACAACCCCTACCTGTCAGGAGCTGGCACTTTGCCTTCTCTCCTTTGGGCTCTATGGGAGCCCTTTGTGGCCTGGGGCGCGATCGCCTCAGTCCTGATGTGGTTTCGCACCAGCTTCAACCAACCCTCACCCACACTCGACTGGCTTGGTCGGCGCGCCTATGCCGTGTATGTCATCCATCCTCCGGTGCTGGTAGCGATTTGCCTCTTCTTCCGAACATGGCACGCACCGGCGCCTTTAAAGTTTGCTCTTGTTGGAACTCTCGGCTGCGCCGCCACCTGGCTGGCCGCAGATCCGTTGGTGCGTCTGCCCGGCCTGAAGAAAATCTTCTAAGATATTGGCGGCTCACCGTTTCCCAAGGAACTTTCATAAATGTCTTCGCGTACCATGGGGCGTGCCGCAACGCGACGATTCGATAGACAGGCTGCGCTCTGTAATGACGGCGCTCGTGATCCTGCATCATACGGCCATCACCTATGGGGGATCGGGCGGCTGGTTCTGGAAAGAGCTCGAAACATCCTCTGCGCCATCCAGCATTCTGCTTACCCTTTTCTGCGCCACCAATCAGGCGTATTTCATGGGATTCTTCTTCCTGCTGGCCGGCTATTTCACCCCCGGCTCTCTCCAGAAAAAAGGCTACGTCCGATTCCTGGCCGATCGAATCCTGCGTTTGGGCATACCGCTGCTTGCCTTCATTCTCGTCCTCGGCCCACTGACCGCCGCCATCGTGACATACGTCCAGGGGGAAGGGTTCTGGCCCACCATCCGTTCTCTCTGGCAGCACCAGCGAATCATCAACGGGCCGCTCTGGTTTGCGCAAGCTCTCCTGATCTTCGCTCTGGCCTATGCCGGAGGGCGACGGTTCATCGCGCGGCCAGAAGCTGTGTCCGTCGAACCGTCGCCAGTCCCTGGCTATCGCGCGTGGCTCTTCGGCGCCCTGGGGACAGCCGCGGGCGCCTTGCTCATCCGCCAATTCGTACCTGTGGGCGAAAATGTTTTTGGCCTGCAGATCGGTTATTTCAGCAGTTACATCTTCCTCTTCGCGGTTGGCGTCGCTGCCTGGCGCCACGACTGGTTGCGTCAACTTGAATGGAGACACGCCCGCCCCTGGATCATCACGCTGATGGTTGCCTGGCCCTGCCTGCCAATTTCCATCGCCATTGCTCGGGCATCGGCTGGCCATGGCAAGGTGAATTTCGGCAGCGGTTTCTCCTGGGCGGCGATCCTCTACGCGTTGTGGGAACCCCTCGTTGCCTGGGGATTGATTGCGTCCTGGCTTCTCCTTTTCCGCCGATACATGAATCAGCCATCGGCATTCTGGGATTGGCTCAATCGGCGCGCATATGCGGTGTATATTCTCCATCCACCCATCCTGGTAAGTATCGCCCTTCTCCTCCATCACTGGAGCGCTCCGGCTCTGCTCAAATTCAGCGTCACCGGTACGCTCGCCTGTGTTGCCTGCTGGCTGATCGCCGACCCCTTCGTCCGCTGCCCCGGCATCCGGAGAATCGTGTAGCGGTCACTGCTTACAGGCTTCCGATCGATTCGGTGTGGCATGATGGCAAGATCATGCCGCAATTTCTGCCATACCTGCTCCTGCTGCTCTTCGCTTTCACCTCCGAGCCGGCAAATGCCGCCGCGCCACAAGCTCCTGAATTGCCCCCACACCTGCTTCTCAGCGGCAACCTGGTCACCCCGCAGGGCATCCTGCCGCACGGCTGGCTGGACATTGTCAATGGCCGCATCGTCGCCATTGACCGCGAACGCCCAGAAGACATCCTGAAGATTTCCGGCACAACAGTACTCGAAACCAGCGACCTGATCTTCCCCGGCTTCGTTGACCTGCACAATCACCCGTCGTTCAACGTCTTCCCCCGCTGGACGCCTCCACACAAGTTTCCCAATCGCTACGCCTGGCGGGACTGGCATGTCTATCAGGAGCAGCTCGAAAACAAGGGATACGCTCTGGCAGCCGATCCTGGAGCCTTTTGCGACGTGGACGAATACGTCGAGATCAAAGCCCTGATCGGCGGCACCACCTCGATGATCGGCCTGGGCTCGAACGATCCCGCGCACCCG
The DNA here is from genome assembly GCA_903832475.1 of uncultured Acidobacteriota bacterium. Lineage (GTDB taxonomy): Bacteria > Acidobacteriota > Terriglobia > Terriglobales > Acidobacteriaceae > Acidicapsa. Next base: position 2,346 of record CAILBQ010000175.1, read on the forward strand.
TCGCAGGATTGTCTTCGCGGCCTGGTGCGCAACCTCGACCACTACACCGGCTTCTACGGCAAGGCTCTGGATCATGAGCGCATTGCCAATAGCATCGGCATTCTGCCACGGGATATGAGTGCCGAACGAGCCGCCAACTATGCGCGAGCGATCGCGGATGGTTCACTGGACCTGCTCGCCATTCACATCGCCGAAGGATTGCCGACTGACGAAGAATCCGCCCAGGAACTCGACAAACTCGAAGCGCACGGGCTCCTGACGTCGCACACCGCATTGATCCACTCCGTCGGGCTTTCCGAAAGCCAGCTGGCCCGCGTCCATCGCGCCGGAGCTTCCATCGTCTGGTCCCCGCGCAGCAACTTCGAACTCTATGGGGCAACGGCCAACGTCGACGCAGCCTTTCGCGAAGGCGTCACCATCTCGCTCGCACCCGACTGGTCCCCATCCGGTTCAGACAACATGTGGGAAGAAATTCAGTACGCCTCCCAGGTAAGCACTCCGCAACTCAACAACCTGTTCACCGCAAGACAACTGGTGGAAATGGCATCGGCGATTCCCGCGCGCGTGGCCCATATCGACGACAAGGTTGGCAGTCTGTCCCCGGGTATGTTGGCCGATCTTTTCCTCGTGCAGGGCGGCCCAGAGGCAAAGCCTCACGAGCCATACGAAACGATTCTCCGCAAAAGCATCACTGCCATCGACCTGGTAATCATTGATGGCGTGCCCGTGTATGGCGACCCGGCCATGCTGAAATCGATTCATGTCGACACAGAAATCTTTGAGCTATGCGGTACGCAAAAGGCGCTGAATACAGCAGCCCTGCCCAACGGCTCATTCGCCCAGGTGGAATCGCGTTTGCGCGAAAGAATGAAGTCACTGGGTTCTGAGCTTGGACCTCTCGATTCCTGCCAGCCGGACACTAGAACTCCGGCAAATCAATCATCAAAGCGCCGTCCTGCACCTTGCAGTCGTAAATCTGCACGCGAGCGCGTTCGTTGTGCTGAGCTTTGCCCGTCTTCACATCGAAGGCCCATGCATGCCAGGGACAGACCACACACCCACCTTCAACCAGCCCCTGACCTAGCGGGCCTTCATCATGTGGGCAGAGATTGTCCATCACAGCAATTTCCCCGCTGCTGCGAGCCACGCAAAACTGCTTGCGGTTAAAGACGATCTCGCACGCTTGCCCCTCTCCCGGCAAATCCGTTTCCGAGCAAATCCTTACCAGGTTAGACATTCCCACATCTCCCGTTCCACTCTCCATCCTATCGCGCAAAGGATGCACAGCTCCTGGGCTGGTCTTCACTTCCCCGTAGCGCGCTACCATACATGCAGCGCGTCAAAAACTGCACACTATATGCCCTCCCCTCGCAAATCCGGTCCCAAGGCTGCGCGCAAATCGACTATTCAAAGCTCACCTCTGGGCAAGCCATCCGCCTTCGACAAGGCTCTGCACGACATGCGCACCCAGCCGCCATCTGCCTTCCCCAACGTATCGCCGCGGTGGCTGTTGGGTGCGGCTGGCCTGGCCGTTATCACCGCGCTGGCTTGCGCCTGGCTGGTCCTCTGCCTGCTCTATTGGCAAGGCCACTGGCAACTGCTTTATCACCCCAAGACTACGATTGCGCGCACGCCTGCGGCTTTTAATTTGCCGTTCGAAAAGATAAACTTCGCAGCCACCGAGACAGGAAAAACCCAACTCAGCGGCTGGTGGGTTCCAATGGATCAGCCTCCGCTTGGCACTCCACCACGGTTCACGATCCTCTTTTTCCATGGAGCCGACGGCAACCTCGGCGATACAGTCAACACACTGGCAGCACTCCATGCGCAGGGGTTTCCGCTATTTGCCGTTGACTATCGCGGATACGGCGAGAGCGAGCCGCTCCTCACGCATGGACATCTCAGCGAGAAGCAACTACGCCAGGATGCGGAATGGTCTCTAACCTGGATGACCTTGACTCGCCACATTCCGCCGGCCAGTATCCTGATCTATGGATCGGGCTTAGGTGCAAATCTGGCCGCGGAACTGGCCGCCGATCACAGCGAGATCGCCGGGGTAATCCTGGACAATCCTCAGCAGGACCCGCTTGCTCCTATCTTCCAAGATTCAAGAAGCCGCCTCGTGCCTTCACACTGGCTGGTGAGCGACTCCTACGAC
>CAILBQ010000176.1 GCA_903832475.1 uncultured Acidobacteriota bacterium
GCGCTTTGCTCAGGTCATTGCCGATCCACGCTGAGGCTTCTGCCATATCGATTCGCGGATCATCCCCCAGAGGCGCAGGAAGCTGATGGAGCCTGTTAAGCGTTGCAAGCGAAGCTACTGAGCTGACATTCTGCTGGGCCGACGCCAGCAGCAGCCCATAGTCGATATCGTCAGGATAGGAGTCGAACAGAGACTGGTACGCCTTGATAGCCCTGGGCCAGTCAGCCATGGCCCGCCAGTACTGGCCTTCCACCAGGAGACGGTCCTCGGTTGGCGACCCAAGAGAGAGTTCCAACGCACGTTTGGCTTCCTGGCGAGCCTTCGGTAGATAGCCGAGATGCCAAAGTGCTTCAGAAAGAGCAGAGTGTCCGAGGGCATAGCTTGGATCGGCAGCCACGGCTCTGGTCAGCAACGCACGTGCACCGAGCATATCGAAGGCCCAGAGCTTGGCGCGTCCTTCAGAGTATAGGCGTGCGGCGGTTTGATTTACGGGCAGCGCAGCCCTCAAGGAATTGTCCAATCCCGGGACGGCCTTCACCCCCAGGGTCGCCCTTAGCCGAGCCCCAGCTCTTGCCGCCAACTCAAGAATGTCGTTATCGGTGCCGGTGACAGTATCCTCTGAGATGGTCTCACCGCTAGACGTATCCTGGAGACGCAGGTCGAGCCGCAGCTGGTTCTTGCTGTCATGCTTCACGGCCAGATAGGAGCCAAGCAGTACGACGTCCGCCCCCACCCTGTTTTTGAATCGGTTGAGACTCGCTTTCCCCAGGCTGTCCTCGTTGCCGAGCGGCATCTCTCGCTTGGTCTGAGCCACGTCCTCGCCCGATATCATGCGAAGATCACTGCTGATGCCCAACTCGGTATTCAGCGTCTCTGTGAAGACGGTGGACAGCCACTCGTCGTCTCGGTGCCCATTGAGATTGCGAAAGCCCAAAACCGCAACTGACCGCCGCAACGCAACGTGATTCACCGGTTGCGTGGGTTGAGCCTTCGGCTGATGACCGAATCGATACAGGCCCAGAAACGCGATGCCTGCCAATAACGCGATTCCCGCTGCCCAGAACCAAGTGTTCCGCAACCGTCCGATGGGCAAGTTGACGTGTGGCTCCAGGTCCGCAGGAGTTTGAGGAAAAGATTCCGGTCCGGGCAACTGCTCAACCTGCGAGCTGTTTACTTGGAGTTCTTCGACGTGCACCGGGGCGATAAACCGATAACTTCGGCGTGGAATGGTAGCCACATACCTTGGAGATTCGGCTGTGTCTCCCAGCGCTTCCCGCACCTTTCGAACGGCAACACCAAGATTATTGTCGAATTCGACGAACGTATTTTCCGGCCAAAGGCCGTGACGAACTTCTTCTCGCGTGACCACGTCGCCAGGGCGTTCCACCAACATCACGAGAAGGCGAAGCGGGAGGTCCTGGAGCTTGACGCGAATCCCGTGACGCGCAAGTTTCATCTCAGCCGGGTCCAGCTCGAATGGACCAAACCGGAAGCGCTTCACTTTCCGCCCGCCTTTCTTACGATCCTGCGCAAGGTTAGCATATTTTCGCCTACTAATTGGATTAATGAAAGGTTGTAACTATCACCAAAGGATGGGTTTACCTGTTAAGGAAGGCTTAAGCGTCGATTTGGTTGACGACCGTGCATCGCTCGGCCACATTGAGGAGCGTAGCGGATCCAATCCTCAAGCGAATCCGCCCCAGGAGAAGTCAATCATGATTCGACGTGCTGTTCTCGCCGTCATCGTCATACTTGCCGCCGGCGCTTCGTATGGCCAAGTCGCCGCTCTCAGCCAATCTTCCCCTGCGCCACTTGCGGCGACCGCTCCCACATCCGTCCCTGCACTGATTCCCTATTCAGGAGTCGCAGAGGTCGTTCCCGGCGAGCGAATTGACAATGTGGTATCCGTGACCTTCCTGCTTTTCAAAGAAGAGCACGGAGGCGAGCCTCTCTGGTCCGAATCGCAAGTGCTTCCCATCAAGGCCGACGGTCGCTTCACGGCGCAATTGGGAGCCAGCACCGCCTCAGGCCTTCCGCCCTCTGCCTTCGCCTCCGGTGAGGCGCGATGGCTTGAGGTGCAGGTCGCCGGACAAAAACCGCAGCCTCGCGTCTTGTTGATGAGCGTGCCTTATTCCATGAAGGCCGCTGACGCTGCGACTTTGGGAGGTTTGCCGGCGTCTGCCTTCGCTCTGGCAGGTTCGACCTCACACAGCTATACCCCCAGCAGTACACCATCCGGGACCGGCCTTGGACCTGACGCCTCCTCCACGGTGACGACTACCGGAGGGACCAGTGGTTACCTTCCCGCCTTCACCGCTTCGAGCATCATTGGGAACTCGACAGTGTATGAATCCGGCGGCAAGGTCGGTATCGGCACGACCTCGCCCGCGGGCAACCTCGACGTCAATGGCTCCATCGTTGGCCGCGGTGCCCTGGCATTGGTGGACGCCGCTACAGCAACCTCCTCCAAGGGATCAAATTCTCAGCCCATCGACCTTGTCACGAGCGTTTGGAA
>CAILBQ010000177.1 GCA_903832475.1 uncultured Acidobacteriota bacterium
ACCGATGGGAAGTCAATGAGGCCGATGCCGCCAAGCCCCTTCACAAATGGGCGAAGCCTTAGGACAGGATGATACCGGTAGATAATGCCGCCCTGAATCGTGCTTTCCTTCAAACTGCCATAAATGTGCTGACCCTTCGGAGTGATCGGGGTCGGCTGGTTCGCGAAGATCGAAGTACCTTCGACCTCAACGCCAACGCCGTGGAAGACTTCGTAATCCGCCCAGGCAGAGGCTCCGATCATTCGGCCGGACCAATACGGCAGGTCTGGCTGGTAATAGCTGGTGTCGAAATCAGTCAGACCACCGCCGACTCCAAGTGGAAGCCCGCTGACCTTGGCCGCCGGCGCTACCTGACCGAAAACGGGCAATGTGGAGAGGATTAAAAGTGCTGCCAGGACAAGCTTCGATCGCATTCGATTTCTCCTTGTGATTGCAGACCTCCTCCCCCGAGGCCGATCTGGTTCAAGTGTACAACGGAGTCATTCGATTTCCGCGTAAAGAAATTGCAACAGATTGCAGCAAAACGAGCTAGGTCCATATTGGAACTCTAAAAAGGTACGGTGGGAAGGACTGTGCAATCTTCAATACAAACACCGGATTTTGCACTTCCACTCGCAAAATTCCTAAAACAGTAGCTCCCCGGCTTCCCTTTCAACCGCTTCCAGCAGGTTTCGCAGGGTTTCTGCACGTTCCTCAGCCAAAACCCGCGACGTTGGCAGACGGACTTGACTGGGAAGGGTGTCCACCGCCCGCCTCAACACCGGGACCACGGCGGAGTAACTTTGGTACCGTGTGTCGCGGCCAACCTTGACCACCGTCCGTAGCGCGCCAATCGCTCCCAGCTGCTCCAGAATGTCAGCGTCGCGCAACACGATCGCCTCAACGATGGCCGCCTCGTCCTTCGCTTGATGCGTGCGAATCGTCTCTGCCACTCGCTCCAGCTTTTCCTCTGGAAATTCCCACCCACGTAGCAGTTCGACGGTCCGGCCGATGGTGTACGGAACGTGGTCCCAGCCAGCCAGCTTCTCTGGATCCGCCGGCCGATGCCCTAGAAATACCCCCAGGTCATGCATCCACGCCGCCGCAAACAGCACGTCGTCATCGCATTTTCCAGGCAAATCCTGAGCAATCCGGACACTTAACGCATAGAGCCGCGGCTGGTGCCCGAACTTGTCCGCCGGCTGCGCTTCCGAGCGGATGTAGTTGACGACCGATTCCCGCCAGGAGATTGCCTCCAGCCCCGCCATCAGGCCGTTGCCTCCGGCTCGGTTGCCGGCCAGCGCGGCGAGATGCGAATCAGTTTCAACCCGCCAAGATCTTGAATCTCCCAGTCTGGACTTACCGCCGGGATTCCGGCCACCCGCCTCGTCGGCAGCTCGAACGCCTCGAAGCCACCTCCAGCAGGACGAATCATTCCGCTCCCCTCCGCCGCAAACAGGTACGCCGGCCCCGCATGCGCCCCACGCGCACGCTCGAACGTACCCGCCATCGACACGCCGCTCCGTACCTTGTCGACTTCAATCGTTTCCACGCAAAAATATGCCCGCTCGATGAGGATGGTGCGCCCTACCAGCTCAGCCGGCTCAATCTTTCCTGCCGCCGTCTCCAGCCGGATCGCTTCTACCGCCTTTTCCACATGCAGTTCGCGCGGCCGTCCGTAGTCGAACAGCCGATAGGTTCTGTCCGAGTTCTGCTGCGTCTCTAGCAAGATCGCTCCCGGCCAGATGGCGTGCACCGTCCCCGCATCGACGAAAATCATGTCTCCCTTCGACACCGGAAGCACGGCCAAGTCTTCTTCGAGAGTCCCTTCCTGAACACCGCGCCGAATGTCGTCCAGCGTTGTCCCAGGACGCAGGCCCAGTGCTACTTTGGCTTCGCCATTCGCCTCCAGCGCATACCAGCACTCGGTCTTGCCTCGAGGCTCGCCGTACTTTTGCGCCATGCGATCGTCAGGATGCACCTGCACACTCAGTTTCTCTTTGGCGAAAAGCACCTTCAGCAGCAGCGGAGACATGCCGGCCGCGCTCAGCGGCGCCGCCGTCCCCAGCATCTCGGCAGAATGTTCCGCAAACACCTCGCCCAGCGTCTTGCCCGCCAGTTCGCCCGTTTCTACCCGGCATTCGTCGCCCGTCAGCCAAACTTCGCCGATCGGCTGACCCTTGGCAACATAGTCATACCAGGGATTCAAATCGACCGTTCCCCACACCCGTTCGTCGAACTTCGGCTCCAGAAGAAATGGCGCTATCCCGGTTTTCGTCCCTGTCATTGGATCATCCCAGTTCTTGAATTTTGGAGAGGGATATTCTCCTCCACCGACAACCCTCACTGTAGCAAAGCGGTTCCAGAACGCCGGAGACCCTTTTCCGCGGTGACCTCCCTGCAAGCCCAAAAGGACCGGCTTGGCGGAAAAGACGATCAGGGCGTACTGCCCGGAAGCCTGCTTGAATGAAATGCGATGCCATTCGGGAAAAGGCCCAAAAGCGGGCGCTCTGCCTCCGGAATGAGATTGAACAGGAGCAAAACACTGTCCCAAAGCTCGATTTACAGATACCCTAGAAAAGACAGGCGGTGCCCAGAGATCGTACTTCAGGCGCTGCACGAGACTGGTTTGCCCTGGGCGCTCTGCCCCCAGTCGACTTTTCCATCGATCGCGCCGTCCGCCTGCCCCCGCAGGGTTCCGGCGCGAAGCCAGGAACTGAATCTTCACCAACCCTCACAACGGCCTGGCGCCTACGCCTGCCGGGTCTGGATATCGCTAAGGAGCCGTGCGCATGTCGAAGCAAGTTTCTATCTGTGTGATTGGATCGGGCTACGTTGGTCTTGTCGCCGCCGTATGTTTCGCCGAAATCGGTCACAAAGTCATCTGCGTCGATAACAATGAAGCCAAAGTCAAGATGCTCCGCGAAGGCGGCGTTCCCATCTACGAAGAGCACCTGCCCGACCTGCTCGCCAAGCACCTCAATCGCGGCGTCGAATTCAGCTGTGAACTCGGCCCTGCCATCGAGCAGTGCGACGCCATCTTCATCGCCGTCGGCACTCCCCAGGGCAGCACCGGATCGGCCGACCTCTCCTACGTTGAAGCCGTGGTCTCGGAAATCGCCCGCTCCGTCAACGGATACAAGGTTCTCGTCGAAAAGAGCACCGTGCCGGTCTACACCAACGAGTGGGTGAGCCGCTGCATGCACCGCCATGGCGTCGAGCCGCATAACTTCGACGTAGTTTCCAACCCCGAGTTTCTTCGTGAAGGTACCGCCATCGAAGATTTCCTCCACCCCGACCGCATCGTCATCGGCGCCAACAACAAGCGCTCCGCCGACCTGCTTCGCGACATTTATGCTCCTCTCACCGACGGCAGCTATTACGCCAAACCGGATGCCCTTCCCGGCATGCTCAGCGCCGAGAAACCCGCCACGCTGCTGGTCACCTCGGCACAAAGCGCGGAAATCATCAAGCATGCCTCCAACGCTTTTCTGGCCCTCAAAATTTCCTTCATCAACGCCATTTCAAATCTCGCCGAGTCGGTCGACGCCGACATCGAAGACATTGCCGCCGGCATGGGCCTGGATTCCCGCATCGGACCCAAATTCCTGCGCGCAGGACTGGGCTATGGCGGTTCCTGCTTCCCCAAGGACGTCGCCGCCTTCTACTGGGTCGCCCAGCAGCAAGGCATCGACTTCCAGATTCTTGAAGAAGTGCGAAAGATCAATGCCACCCAGCAGGAAATATTCTTCAACAAGGTGAGATCTGCCCTCTGGACGTTGCGCGGCAAGAAACTCGCTGCCCTCGGACTGGCCTTCAAGGGAGATACCGACGACATCCGCGATTCTCCTGCCATTGACGTCATCAAGAAGCTCATCGCCGCCGGCGCCACCATCAGCGCCTACGATCCCGCGGCGATGGACAAAGCCAAGGCCGTTCTCCCCGCCGGAGAATCGATCAGCTACGCAGCCAGCCCCTATGAAGCCGCTGAGGGAGCTGACGCCGTGCTCATCCTCACCGACTGGAAGGAATTCGCGAAGCTCGACCTCCAAAAGCTGAACGTCGCGCTCAAGTTCCCCATCATCATCGACGGCCGCAACCTCTACAAGCCCGCCGAAATGTTGGAACTTGGATTCACCTACGTCAGCGTCGGCCGGCCTGCGGCTTATACTGCGCAACAGGGCAAACCCCGCAAACTCGTCCTCTCGTAAACTACATTTTTGTCATCCTGAATGCAGAGAAGGGTCCGCACCGTGTCTTGTGGGAACGCGGACCCTTTCCTCACCAAGAACCCGGAGCGTAACTGCTTGACCATGCGTGTACTCGTAACCGGCGCTGCCGGCTTCCTTGGTTCCCACCTGACCGACCGCCTCCTGGGAGAGGGTCACACCGTCCTCGGCGTTGACAACCTTTCTACAGGGGACCTCTCCAACATCGCTCACCTCAAGTCTGAATCCCGTTTTGTGTTTGAGCAGAGAGACATCTGCCAGCCCTTCGATCCCGGCCCGGTGGACGCGGTGTACAACATGGCCTCCCCTGCCAGCCCCCCCGAATACCTGAGACTGGCCATTGAAACCCTGCGCGTTGGCTCGGTCGGCACGGAAAACGCTCTCGAAATCGCGCAAAAATACAACGCGGCCTTCCTCCATGCTTCCACTTCCGAGTGTTACGGCGACCCGCTCGAGCATCCTCAGACCGAGTCGTACTGGGGCAACGTCAACCCCGTCGGGCCTCGCTCTGTCTATGACGAGGCCAAACGTTACGCCGAAGCCCTCACCATGGCCTACCATCGTTCTCGCGGCGTCAACACCCACCTGGTCCGCATCTTCAACACCTACGGCCCGCGCCTTCATCCCTCGGATGGCCGCGTCATCTCGAATTTCATGATGCAGGCCCTCCGCGATGAACCACTTACCGTGTACGGCGACGGTCAGCAGACGCGCAGCTTTTGCTACGTGGCCGACCTGATCGAGGGCATTCTGCGCCTGTCGCGCTCCGGCGAGCATCTGCCCGTCAACATCGGCAACCCCGTCGAATTCACCATCCTCGAATGCGCCGAAGCGGTCCTCGAAGTGACCGGCGCCAAGAGCGAGCTCCGCTTTGAGCCTCTCCCCCAGGACGACCCCACCCGGCGCCGACCTGACATCTCGAAGGCCAAGGCAATCCTGGACTGGGAACCCAAAATCGACCTTCGCGAAGGTCTCAGGCTCTCCCTTGATTTCTTCAAGTCCAAAGTCTAGCTTCACAATCCATTTTGTTCCGGCAATCGGCGCGCAGGCACTCCCAGCGCGCCGTATACTCGCTGCCATGGAGCTAAGGCCTCATTGGAAATTGCGCTGGGCAATCCTGGGCGCCCTTGCCCTTCCCACGCTCCTCCTGTTCGCCTGGTCCGCCATCCATCCTGACAAGAACGTGAAAGGCAAGAGCGTCGTTCCCGCATTCCTGTCCACCTACGCCCCGGAAGCGTCCTCCGCGCCGATGCCTGCCTGGACCGCCCAGACGTCCGGAACCACGGCCAGCCTGCGCGGCATTTACTCCGTTGACGGCAAGATTGCCTGGGCCAGCGGAACGGAGGGCACTGTCCTGCGCACCCTCGACGCTGGTGCGCACTGGATCCGTTGCGCCACCCCGCTCGACGCTGCCAGGCTCGATTTCCGAGCGATTCAGGCCTGGGATCAAAATCTTGCCATCGTCATGTCCGCCGGTCCGGGCGATCAAAGCCGCCTGTATTCGACCGCCGACGGCTGCCAGACCTGGAAGCTCCTTTTCAAGAATCCCGACACCCCCGATGGCTTTTTCGACGGATTCTTCGCAGACTGGAATGAAACCTCGGGCTCCCCTCAGTGGACCGGTTCGCTCCTCGGCGACCCAACCCACGGCCAATTCACCATTTTCGACACCGTCGATTCAGGCGCCTCCTGGACGCGCCGCAAAAATCCCAGCCTGACCGCAGGCCCTGCGGTCACCGGAGCCTTTGCCGCCAGCAACAGCCTTTTCCCCTCCACGCAGGAAAACCTTCACAATCCCAATTCCTTCATCTCCGGAGGCAAAGCCGGCGCCTTCCTGTGGATCGAAAAAGTGCCCGACCACGTCTGGCGCAAGGTTCCTCTTCCGGTTGCACACGGCCTCGATGCGGCGGGACCTTTTTCGATCGCCAGCCGCACCGATAAAGTGCCCTTCCGCAACGTCATCTCCGTTCGGGAAATGCTGATCGCCGTCGGCGGCGACTACACCCGGCCAAATGACGCTTCCGGCACCGCTGCATGGTCAGAGGATCACGGCAGCACCTGGCACGCCTCCACCACGCCGCCTCACGGCTATCGATCCTCTGTCGCATGGAGCGAAACCGGCGAAATCTGGATTGCCGTCGGGACCAACGGCTCCGACATCAGTCGCGACGACGGCCAGACCTGGTCCCCACTGCCCGATCAGCCTGAAAATTCCAACTGGAACGCGTTGGCCCCGCCCTTCGTCGTGGGCTCCAAAGGCCGTATCGCCCGACTCACCTGGAAATAAGCTCGATTCCCCCGTCCATGCTTCATCTGCGATGGGTTCTTTTCGACACAGCTTCAATTCGGTCAACGGATCCCGCTGCTTCCAAATGGATACCTGCTGCATCCAACCAGAATGAAACTTCCCCTCCCTGCGCTGGAAGCAGCTCAATCCAATTTCCCGCGTTAGGATATGAGTCACAGGAATGAAACAGAATTCCACCACCTCGGGCTCCATGGGCGGCAGTGTCACCCTCCCGCTGCCAGGGCCGGTTGTGCGCCACACGCAGACAGACAATCCCTTGTTGCGCGTCGAGAACCTCTCCAAGTCCTATCCTGGCAACACCCGCACCGGTCGCGGCGCACTGCACCTCTTTCAAGATCTGAGTTTTGAGGTTGCCCGCGGCGAGCTGGTCGCCATCGTCGGACAGTCCGGCAGCGGAAAAAGCACACTTTTGCACATGCTTGGCGCCCTTGATGCTCCCTCTTCCGGAACGATATACTGCGCCTCAACTCAGGTGACGAAATTGAGCACTCGGGAAGCGGCCCGCTTTCGCAATGAGCAGGTCGGCTACGTCTGGCAATTCCATTACCTGCTGCCGGAATTCACGGCTCAGGAAAACGTGGCCATGCCCCTGCTCGCCAGAGGCGCGGCTCGACACGAAGCGATGCGGCAAGCTGCTCACTGGCTCGCTGAAACAGGACTGGCCGACCGGGCCGATCATCGTCCCGGCGAACTAAGCGGCGGAGAGCAGCAGCGGGTAGCCCTGGCTCGCGCACTGGTCACCAAACCGCAACTGCTTCTCGCCGACGAACCAACCGGCGATCTTGACGGTGATTCCGCCGATCTGGTCTTTGCATTGATTCAAAGGCTGCATGAAACGTACGGACTTACCTCCGTGCTGGTAACGCACAATCTGGAACTGGCCGGGCGATGTACCCGGACTTTACGGCTGGCGGGGGGCAGGTTCGCGGAGGTTCCCCACGACAAGTTTCAACGCAAGACACACGACGAGGCGATCTGTACGGAGTTTCAAAGTACAACGCGGTAACTTCCCATCTGCCGGCCTGAGCCACACGTACCGCAAGGAACATTCTCAGACAGGCAGCCACCGCAGCCGATAAGAACCAAGTAAAGGAGCACCATGTTCGAACGCTATACGGAAAAGGCCCGGCGCGTAATCTTCTTTGCCAGATATGAGGCCAGCCAGTTCGGCTCGCCCTATATCGAGACCGAGCACCTGCTGCTCGGCCTGCTGCGGGAAGACAAAGCATTGACCAACAGATTCTTGCGTTCGCATGCGTCCGTCGAATCGATTCGCAAGCAGATTGAAGCGCATACCACCATTCGCGAAAAGGTCTCTACGTCTGTCGACCTGCCGCTCTCAAACGAATGCACGCGCGTGCTGGCCTACGCGGCCGAAGAAGCCGAGCGCCTCGGCCACAAGCACATCGGCACGGAACACCTGCTGCTCGGCCTGCTGCGCGAAGAAAAATGCTTTGCCGCCGAAATCCTCCAGGAGCGCGGCCTCAAGCTTGCAGCCATCCGCGAG
>CAILBQ010000178.1 GCA_903832475.1 uncultured Acidobacteriota bacterium
CGATCTTCTCTTCGGTCAGCGTGGCGGGGTAGAGCTTTTGCCAGGCTTCGCTGGCGGTCAGGGCCCAGGCATCGGTGGCGGCGCGGCGCTGGGCCAGGGACTCGGGCGGGCCGGCGTCGGGAACCGGCTCCTTGAGCCAGTACTGCGATTGCCGGCTGAGGTAGGTGGGCACGGGAACGATGCGCGTGACGTGCGCCCGTCCTTCTGCATCGATGAAGCTGGTGTCGCGCTGCGGAGCGTCAGCCGCGGAGGTGGGCTGGGTCGCGGGAAAGGGAGTCGCTGGGGATTTGGCGGGTGCATCGGCCGGCGATGAAGGGGATGCTGCCTGCCATGCCCTTCCGGGCAGGACGGCGAGGAAGCATAGGGCGAAGAAGCAGGTAACGCGGGCACTTGGGCGCATCGATTTCTCCAGAAGGAAGCCCGGGAGCAGCTTTCAGGGCAGGTCGCACACACGTCCGTGCTGATCCGCTCCACGATAGCAGAAGCACGCATTTTTCCTCGCAGTTCAAAAAATGGGGGAGGCGATGCTCAATCGCTCCCCCCAAGAAACTGCAACTCGTTCCCGGCGGAATTCCCGCGGATGCGCTGGGCGCAGGAATTGCCTGGGGATGATTCTTCGGAGAGATGGCTACGCCACCCCGGCGCCGGTCCCACAGAGCAGGTAGGTCACGGCGGTAAGCAGTATCCTGCAGATCGCCCGGCCAAACCAGCCAACAATTCGGCCGTTTTCGTGCAGCGCTGTTTCCGGTTTCTGGATTGTTCTGATCATCGACATGGTTCATACCTCCGATCCTGTGTTGCCCTTGCGACGGCTGACTCGAAACCCTCTCCAAGGCACGACTCGAATCTAGGCGATCGCTGCGGGGAAGTCGTGTAGGAAGGCTGAGGCTTTTCTTGCATTTTGATCAAAACCGAGGAAATGGCCGCCCAACCCGGCGAGATGCATATCAAGCGATTGATTTTGCGATATTTAGTGCACGGCCGGCATTTTGATGCCATGTTCAACGCGTCCGCCGAGTTCCCCTGCGATGAACAAAACATGACCATTCGGTCATCTGGGACGGTTCGCGCTCTCATGTAAAGAAAATGATGTAAAAATGTTGGTGTCTCAGCGGAAAGGTACGTGACGGTGAGCGACACGTATTACCAGTTCGGCGAATTCAGGCTCTACCCCTCGGAGCACTTGCTCCTGCGCCACGAGCAGCCGATTTCCCTGGCACCCAAGGCTTTTGAGATTTTGCTGGCGCTGGTGAGCCGCCACGGGCACCTGGTGACGCGGGAAATCCTGATGCAGACGGTCTGGCCGGACAGTTTTGTCGAGGAGACCAACCTCACGGTCAATATCTCCCTGCTGCGCAAGACCCTGGGCGAGGTGGAACAGGGTCGGCCCTGGATCGCCACCGTGCCGAAGCGGGGCTACCGATTTGACAACGACGTCGCGGTGCATGCCTCGGAAAATGGGTCGGCCCCCTGGTCTGGACCGGCGGCGGACAGCCTGCCGGCAATTCCAGTCGCCATTCCGGTGACTGCGACGGAAACTCCGCCCGCTGCTCTACCGGTATTGCAGGTTGAGTCCACGCCTGAGCTTGCCCCCTCCCCTACCTCCCTTTTTCTTCGCCGCAAATGGATTCTTTTCCCCACCGCTCTCCTCGTCTCCATCCTTTGCATCTGGTTCACCTTTCACCTCTACGGGCTCCGACTCTCCCGGCAGCTTTCTTCTGTACACACCATCGCGGTGCTGCCGTTCCAGGGAACGAATGCGAATGCCGAGGAGCAATACCTGGGCATCGGGCTCACCGACGCGCTGATTACACGGCTGGGGCGCCTGTCGCAGATCGTGGTGCGACCCATTGGCGCGGTCAGGAATTTCTCAAGGAACTCCGACCCGGTCGGGGTGGGACGGCAGCTGAATGTGCAGGCTGTTTTGAACGGAACCATTCACCGCGTCGGCGACCACACCCAGGTGGCTGTACGTCTGCAACGTGTCAGCGACGGCGATGTGCTGTGGTCGGAAAACTTCGAGGAACAAAATTCGAGCGACTTTGCCATCGAAGATTCGATTTCCCAGCGTCTCGCGAAGGCCCTGACCCTGCGCCTCAGCGATGACGAGCAGCGCCAGCTTGCCACTCCCAATACGCCCAACAGCCAGGCCTACGAGCTGTACATCCAGGGCCGTTACAACTGGAACAAGCGAAGCGTGGAGTCGGTTCAGAAGAGCATTGACCTGTTTCGTCAGGCGACTGACCTGGATCCGAACTACGCTGCCGCGTGGAGCGGCCTGGCGGACGCCTGGATCCTCGCCGGCTCTTATGGCAACAGCTTTCTCGCGCCGAGCGTGGCCATGCCCAAGGCCAAGCAGGCCGCGGAACGGGCGCTGGCGCTCGACCCGTCCTCAGCGGAAGCGCATACCTCGCTGGCCTACATTCACATGATGTGGGATTGGGATTATGCCGCCGCCGAGCAGGAATTCAAGCGCGCTCTGCAAATCAATCCCGGCTACGTGAACGCGCACCACTGGTATTCGCACGAATTGATCGCGCTGGGACGGGTTGCCGAATCGCACGAGCAGAGCGAGACCGCGCTGGCGCTCGATCCGACGGACGTGGTCATCAATGAGCACATGGCATGGCACCACATGATGGTCCGGGAATATCAAAGGTCCATTCCGCAGGCCAACAAGGCTGTTGAACTGGACCCAAATTTTGTTCAGGCACGGCGCGTCCTGGGGCTAGATCTGCTGTATTCGGAAGGGAACCGGGCCGGCTGTGAAGAGTTTGAAAAGGGTGTCGAGCTGTCGCATGGCGATCCGGTTGCGCGCGCCTACCTGGCCCGCTGCTACGCCCTGACCCATCGCGAATCAGAAGCCCGCAAGATTCTGCCCGACCTCGAAGAAGCTTCCAAAGAGCGGTATATTTCCGCCGCCGAGATCGCCTCGGTTTACGCTGCGTTGAATGAGCCGGCCAGCGCCTTCCAGTGGCTCGACAGGGCGTGCAACGAGCGCGCTGGATCGCTGGTGTACCTCAATGCCGACCGCATCTGGGATCCGCTCCGTCGTGATCCCCGCTTCGCCGGCATTCTCAAGCGGGTCAACCTGCCGACGCCTGCCGACGAGCTAGCCTTGCGCTGATTGCCGTCGAACGCGCAAAGGCTGTGGGATACTACTGCCTTACTGCGCAGAACAGAAATGGGGTCGCAATGGCGGGTACTTTGAGTGGCTTGGAAGCGATGAATTACATTGGCGGCGCCTGGCAGGCAGCCGGCACCGCAGGCGGGTTGGACCTGATCAATCCTGCAACCGGCGAGTCGCTGGGACGCAGCGGCGCAGGCGGCGGCGCGGAGATCGATGCGGCCGTAAGCGCGGCCAAGGCGGCTTTTCCGGCATGGCGCGCGACTCCGGTGGGCGACCGTATCCAGTTTCTGTTCAAGCTCAAAGCGCTGCTCGATGCGCACATCGACGAGCTGGCGCGCCTGGTGACGATCGAGAATGGCAAGACCCTGGCGGAATCGAAGGGCGAGATTCGACGCGGCATCGAGAATGTCGAGGTCGCCTGCGGCATGCCCGTGCTGATGCAGGGGTATTCGCTGGAAGACATTGCGCCCGGGATCGACGAGCTGATGGTGCGGCAGCCGCTCGGCGTGGTGGGCATCATCACGCCGTTCAATTTTCCGCTGATGATTCCGCTGTGGTTTTTGCCCTACGCCATTGCGACCGGCAATACGGTGGTGCTGAAGCCTTCGGATCGCGTACCGTTTGCCGTGCAGCGGCTGGTCGAGCTGATTGAAGAGACCGGCCTGCCCATGAGCGTGGTGAACCTGGTGCAGGGAGGCAAGCCGGCTGTCGATGCCCTGCTCGATCATCCGGATGTAAGGGCGATCAGCTTTGTCGGTTCGACACCGGTGGCGAAGTACGTGTACACGCGCGGGTCGGCCAGCGGAAAACGGGTGCAATGCCAGGGCGGCGCCAAAAATCATGTGGTCGTGCTGCCCGACGCCGACCAGGAAACCACTACCAAGATCATCGCCGACTCGGCGTTTGGCTGCGCCGGCCAGCGCTGTCTAGCCGTCAGCGTCACGGTGACGGTGGGCGAGGCGCAGAAGTGGTTTCGCGACCGAATCGTGGATGCGGCGACAAATCTCAAGGTCGGCAACGGTCTCGACGAGTCGGTGCAGATGGGGCCGGTCATCACGCGCGTCAGCCTGGAGCGCATCGATACGCTGATTGCGCAGGGGCAGGCAGACGGCGCCGAACCAATTGTTGGCGGGACGGCGTCTGGCGGCAATTTTGTTTCGCCGACGGTTCTTGACGGCCTGCCCGCCACCAGCGGCTTGATGGAGACCGAGATTTTCGGGCCGGTGCTTTCGCTGGTGCACGCGGACTCGGTTGACGAAGCGATCGCCATGATCGATCGCTCGGCCTACGGCAATGCTTCGTCGATCTTCACCTCCAGCGGCTCGGCGGCGCGCAAATTCCGCAACACGGTTTCGACCGGCAACGTGGGCATCAACATCGGCGTTCCGGCGCCGATGGCGTATTTCCCGTTCAGCGGATGGAAGGGCAGC
>CAILBQ010000179.1 GCA_903832475.1 uncultured Acidobacteriota bacterium
CAGCACAATAATCCCCGATCGCACTAACATTCGTTCAAATTCTGGACAATCTTCCAAGAAATCTTGATACTCTTGTTCTGTGCAAAAGCCCATCACGCGTTCGACGCCGGCTCTGTTGTACCAGCTTCGATCGAAGAGAACCATTTCTCCTGCGGCGGGCAGATGAGCGACGTAGCGCTGGAAGTACCACTGGCTTTTTTCGCGTTCGGTGGGCGTGCCGAGGGCGACGACACGACATACTCGTGGATTGAGGGTTTCGGTAATGCGCTGAATGGCGCCTCCCTTCCCTGCCGCATCGCGGCCCTCGAAGAGAGCGACGACGCGCAGCCTTTCGTGTCTGATCCATTCCTGAAGCTTGACGAGTTCGATCTGGAGGCGGCGCAGTTCGCGCTCGTAGTCGCAGTCTTTGCCGAGGTGAAGAGGCGGGACGTTTACTGATGGAGCTGCGTCAACTGGGTCTGATTTGCGCTTCCCGGATGACTTGGAGGATTTGGCTTTGGCCATGGACTGCTTCGCACCTCGTGAGCACTGCCGACAAGTAGGATCAGGCCAGGAACTGTTGATCCTCTTTTCGTGGACCATGCTAACAGAGCTTATCGGCGCGTGAAGGCAGGCGCATGAGTAGGCGGATGGCTGGAGGTGATGCTTCGTTTCGTCTAGGTAGTGAGACCTTTCGAGACCTGGCCGACCGCACAATACCCGCTCATCGCGATAACGCTGCGATGAACGGGGCCAACTCGTTGCTGTGTCCGCGGGCCTCGGGGGGTGGGCCAACGGTCGTTTGCTTACCTTTCGTGGGGGTGGTCCTTGTCGTAGAGGGGTTGAAGACGGGTGGCTTTGTGCATGGCGTCGAGCAAGTCCTGGCTGTGGCCGTCGTAGTCGGCGTCTAGAACCCAAAGGAAGGTGCCGCCGAGGCCTTGCACGTAATCGGTGTAGAGGGTGCGGGTGTAAGTCGAGATTGGGTCGTCGTAGGTGATGAAACCGTTGGAGCCGTCCTTTTTGAGTAAGTAGGGAACGAATGCCTTTTCATCGTAGTGGCGAACCCAGCCCTTCTTGTTGATGAGGGGCTTGATGTCAGAGCCATAGCTCACGGTGAGGACGGTGTCGTCGCAGTCGCCGTCGTCGGTAGTTGCAGCGTTAGGGCAGAGGGCGAAGAGGGCGTTGACGTTGGTGTATTCATAGCCGTAGAAGGGTGTGCCCTGGTTGAGTTGTGACGCGGGCGCGTCGGCGAGGAAAATAGCTGCGGATTCCTGGTCGCTGGCGCCAGGTTCGCATTCTTCTGGAGCAGGATTGGACGGATCCCAGAAGATGGGGGAGTTGAGCTGAGCGTGGGCGGTCCAGGGACCGGCGCAGTCGTAGGTCATGATGTTGAACCAGTCGATGACCTTCTTGAGATGGGGCACGTCGTAGGAGGACTCGGTCCACGGGGCGGCGTCGATCGAGAGTGTGTAACGCGGGCTGGGAAATTCTTTGCGAATATCGGTCATGAGGGTGAGCAGGAAGGCGGTGTCCTGCGGAGTCTGCGGGTACTCCCAGTCGAGATCGAGGCCATCGTAGTCATTCTTTGTCACGAAGGCCTTTAGGTTCTTGAGCAGCGCCGGAATGGCGGATGGATTCGCTTCGAGACCGGGCACGTCGCCGCCGATGAGCAGGTTGACTTTAGTGCCGGCACGATGAGCGCGGGGGATCAATTCAGGCTCGATGAAACCGCCGGGAACCTGCAGATTGCCGTTGGCGTCGAAGGGGACGCCGGCGTGGATGATGTGGGTGATTTTTTCGTAGGGGATGTTGGCGGCAGAGTAAGTGAAAGGCGGGGGCAGAAATTGGCTGCCGGAGTTGTAGTCGGCGACCAGACGCTTGGCGGGACGTTCAGGGAAATGACTGCGCTCCGCTTCGGTTTCAGGGGACTGGGCTCGGACAACGGGAATAGCGAGCAGCGGGAGAGATAAAGCAAGGGCGAGATAAGAGTTGCGATTGAGCGCCAAGAATTCCTCCTAGGGATGAAGTTGCGGCGGGCAGGGTCAGCGTTTGTATCGTTTGAATAGGGCTTATGGTCTGGCGAGCACTGGGGCCCTGTCAAGGAGTCTGTGGTAACAAGACCCTTGGCGTTGCTGAACTCATGTACTGCAGCGGGAGAACAAAGCTGCCACGGGTTTGTGGTCCTGAAGACAAATCTACCAGCGAACAACGACAATCAGCGGACTAAGTCAGAGGTTCAACAACGGTTGTTGTCGATAAGTGAAACCCTCGAAACTTTTGCACAGATTTCTGAAGTTTTCCGCGATATTCACAGCTTTTTTACCTCTTGCGCGAAAGCGAAAGAGGAGTAATCTCAGTTCATCGGAAGAGAGATCTTCCAGCAGAAGAGAGAAGACGAGGGACCACTCAGAGAATCGGCAACGAGACTCGCAAAGCGATCCGGGCAACCGGAAAGCGGGGGTGGAAACGAGAAAGCTCTTACATGGGTAGTAACAGCGGGAACGATCGGGGATGCACAGGCGCAAGCTGGTGAAAAACCGGTGAGTTCGATGTTATGAGCTTGTAATTTGGAAGCCGAACCAAAGCTTCAAAAAATCGGATAGAAACGGCGGTTCCCTGCAAGGGGAGTCGCCGTTTCGCTTTTGTGCGTTTAACTGACCATGGACAAAGACCGCGAAGAGTCGGCTATCCATAACAAGCCGGATGCAGTGATGGTTTACACTGGCGAAACTCTAGAGGAATTAGTCAGCCGTGGCTGGACGGGTAACTGGGTCGCGGCACTACAGCGGGTGGATTCACTAAAATGGCTTGTGGTGGTGCGCAGCAACGGACGCACGACAAAACGCAATGGGCATCTGGCGCGTAGTGCGTTCCTGTTGGCGCGAATTTCTGACGTAAAAGCGGCCTCGGAGGTGGGACGCATCAGGATCTCATTCGATCGCTATGCGGAAATCTTTGTTCCGGGCGCTTGGACGGGGAGCCGAAATCCGGTCGCATATGTCCAGCTAAAGACCCTCGGGATCGACGTCGGTGCGCAGGATTGGCGCGCCCCTGCCGTTCCACTGGTCACGGCCTCCAGCTAGAAATGGAAACTCTTCGCCGCGCTCACGATGGGTAGGTGCTGGTACTTTTGCATCAGGGTGAGGGGTGATCATCAGGGAGTGCAGACGGCTGCGGCTGACGCCACCGGAATGGGCACCTGCTCAATGATTTCCAGGCCAAAGCCTTCCAGGGCGGGGATGTGCATGGGGGTGTTGCTGAGCAGGCGGATGCGGTGGATACCGAGATCGAAGAGGATCTGGCCACCGAGACCGATTGCGCGCAGAGTACGCTGGTGGCGCTCTTCGCTGCCGGCGCTCTGGTTGGCTTCGAGAGCGCGCAGGTCGCTGTGGAGAAGAAGGCGAGGGGCCGTGAGGTGGGCGGAACTCGGTCGGATTTCAAAGCCGCGGCTGGTGTTGTGTAAATAGAGCAGGACGCCGCAGCCGGCTTCGACAATCATGCGCATGGATTGGTCGAGGATTTCGCGGCACTGGCAGTCCGCGGCAAAGATGTCGCCGGCCGTGCAACGAGTGTGGACGCGGACCAGGACCGCCTTGGCAGGACTACCACCGTCCTTTGAACCTGATAAGCCGCTTGACGGTAGCGCGTGCTGACATTGGCTGCAATCCCAGGCGCCGCTGTGTTCGCAGAGGGCTCCGTGCACCAGGGCGATGTGCGATTCGCCACCGTTGACTTCGCTTTCGTAGGCGATCAGGTGAAATCTGCCGTAGGCGGTTTCGATGGGCGCTTCGGCAGCGCGGGTGATGTAGCGCTCATGCTGCAGCCGGTAGCGAATGAGTTCGGCGACGGTGAGCATCTTGAGGCCGTGCGCGGCGCAGAATTTGACCAGGTCGGGTACGCGTGCCATGGTCCCGTCGTCATTCATGATCTCGCAGATAACGCCGCTGGGGTTGAGGCCCGCGAGGCGGGCGAGGTCGACAGAGGCTTCAGTCTGTCCCGCGCGAACCAGGACGCCCCCCTTGCGCGCCCGCAGCGGGAAAATATGGCCCGGGCGAGCCAGGTCGTGAGCGGTCGAGGAGGGGTCGATCGCGGTACGGATGGTGTGGGAGCGGTCGGCGGCGGATATTCCCGTGGTCACGCCTTCGCGGGCCTCAATGGTTTCGGTAAAAGCGGTGCCGAAACGAGAGGAATTCTGCTGCGTCATTGGTGGCAGATTGAGCTGGTCGGCGCGCTCTTCGGTAAGTGTGAGGCAGATGAGACCGCGGCCGTAGCGGGCCATGAAATTGATCGCCTCCGGTGTGACGAACTCCGCGGCGAGGGTGAGGTCGCCTTCGTTTTCGCGGTCTTCGTCATCGACGACGACGAGCATTCGGCCGGCACGTATCTCCTCCAAGGCGGCGGGAACGTCGACAAAGGGCGCGGTCATGATTCGAGTGGACATGAGTTCTTAAGCCTGCTGAAGCTTGGATGAGGCGGGCGTGCCTGCAGGTTCATTGTCTCGCATGGATAGGGAAAACGACAAAAGCGCGAAATCGGCGGGACGCGACGAGGCGATAAGCTGGTCCGGTGGAGAGAACATGACGTCGATTGAGCTTTCGAAACAGGAGCGGGGAGATGCAATCGCTTCGCTGAAACGGTACTTCCAGGAGAACTTCTCGGAAGAAATCGGGGATATGCCAGCAGGACTGCTGCTGAACTACATCCTGGAAGAGATTGGGCCGGCAATCTACAACAAGGCGATTGACGATGCGCGGGCTCGGATGGAACAGAGAGTGATGGATCTGCCGGGTGAACTATTTGCGGTTGCCTTCCAGTACTGGGCGAAGGTCGATGCTAAGCGCAAGGCAAGGCGCTGACATTGCTGAAAGAAGGCCAAACGCGAAAGCGCCGCCCGATTGAGGGCGGCGCCAAGTTCCTGAGCGAAGTAGAAGCTAGAGAGTCGACTCGATCTCGAAACCCCATGCTTCAAGGAGCGCTTCCGGGATGTACTTGGAATTGCGATTACGGCGGGCCCATTCGCGAAGCCGAGTAGATCGGATGTACTGATCCGGGGTCAATTTAAACTCCTTGACGATCTGTTCGAAGGAGGTCACAGTGGGGACAACAGGTCCAATGGGCTCGGGCTTGCCCCAGTTCGGATTACCACGACGTTTTGCCATCGATTTTTCCTTTTTGGAAGGGTGGTTGCGAAATTCCCATCCGCCAGCATTCCTCCGATGAGCTTCGGCCACAAACGATTAAGCGTAGAGGATGGCCAGGTGCTTCTAATTCGGAAGCGCGGGATGGGCTTCCCACGAGCCTCTTATTTTAAGGATTTTTTCTTCAAAAATCAATAGCAAACTGTAGATATGCTAACGCTTCCAGCCGCGGAACCCCAAGACTGGAACTTTCGTAACGCATTCAATTCAAGAGGCTTGTGTTCTATCGTAAAAAGCTGACGTTCGCTTTGGATCCGCCGGCAGCGTGTGGGCCAGCAACCTGAAAGCTGTTTCAGAAGTGTCAACCGTATATTCTTGAGTAACTACGCCATGAGCCAATTTCGACGCCCGTTCTTTTGCTGGTCCCTTATTGTCTGCTTTGTCGTTACCCTTCTCCCATCCGCATGCAGGGCAGTTGAATTCAAGATGAGCCGCGAAGCCCTGGACCGAACGTTAAAACAGCAGCTTTTCAGCGGAGAAAATGGCCGGTACTACCTGAAGGGCGACGCAAAATCGGCGTGCTCGGTCTACGCCGAAAAACCGAGTTGACCTTTGCCGGGGATCGGGTGGTGGTCAAAGTCAAAACACACGCGCGGCTGGGAACAGGTGTCGCCGGCAAGTGCATAGGGGTGGGGCTGTCGCCAACGGCTGAGGTTTCGATGATTCCCGAGGCACAGGGGGAGACGATCGGTTTTCGGGATGCCCGGGTGGAGCGGGTGAGCGATTCGAAAGAGTTGAACTTTCTGCTGCTTCCCTTCCTAAGTCGGCAGATCCCTTCGGGAATGAGGATCAACGCAGCGGACGTACTGCGCAAGTCTCTGGCAGGATCTGCCGTGTCATCGGGATATGCACTGACTCTGGACAGGCTCAAGGTACATTCCATGGTGATCACGACAGGACCAAGTGGCGACTGGCTGGTGGTGGATGTGGACGGCGATGTGAGTGTCCGGTAGCCAGACGCGAGACGATTCCGGCGTAACAACTGCACCAACTTGCTCGACGCTGCCTCTGCCCGAGCCTCATCCGTCCACCCACCCTCATTCTGACAATTAGAAGCGGCGATTGAGACCGATGGAAACGCCTTGCAAGTGGCCGCCAGCCCAGCAGTGCGGGTCCGACGTCTCGTCGCCTGTCGCGTCACTGGCATCGTGACAATCGACGGTGACGGTGCGACCGCCAGCGCCAAGGTCATAGTGGGCGTAGGGTCCGTTGAAAGTGCCGGCCCACTCGGCATAGGCGGTCAAGCCCTCTGAGAGTTTGTGTCGAAAGGCGACTGAAACCATGTTGGAAGTGTCGTCGACGCCCAAGCCGCCAGTTCCGTCACCGGGCGAGCCGCCAGGAGGTAGTGCGGTTGAGGTGTTGTGCTGTCCAGGGTCGCCTGGCGTTCGGAAGGCATGAGCCCAGCCAGCGGAAACGCTGTCCCGCGGCGAGAAAACCTGAGTGACGGCAAACCACGTGCCGAGTCGCTGTCGCTCATTTTGAAATGCGAGGAAAGTGGGGAGGTAACGGTGCATGTCTTCGAAGACAGCGCTGAGTGTGGTCTTCCCGGGGAGGGTGAACTGCGCGCCAAACTTGGCGGCGTCTTCATCAGCGGTGTCGGCAGCCATGTAGCCGGCAGGCGGGTTGGCATACTCGCCGGTGAGGTCGCTGGATCGGTTTACCTTCTGATGCCGTTCGTAGGCGGCAGCGAGGTACAAATTCGGCTTGGCATAGGTGACGCTGGCGCTGACTGCATCGCTGAAGGAACCGTCGTTGCAGGCGAACGGAAGGCTGCCTCCGCTACCCGGGATGTCTCCACCGGTGCAGTCCGATTCTCCGGCCGCGATGTTGTCGCTGTCGCTCGCGCGGTTCTGGCCAGGCGAGAAAAGAACCGTAGCGCCAAGACCGTGCTTGACGGGCGAGATCCACCACAGGGAGTGATCCAGGCGAGTTCCAAACTCAACGCGGTTGTCGCCGCCGGTGTTGCCCATGATGACTGCATAATCTCCCAGCATGCCGTAGAAGGGGTTCATCCGGAGCGTCGAAAGCTTGTA
>CAILBQ010000180.1 GCA_903832475.1 uncultured Acidobacteriota bacterium
GACTTTTGCGTATTGCGCTCGTGCTGCCGCTGATTGGATTGACGGTAGGCTCGACCCAGATATGGGCTCAGGCTACCGGACAACTCACCACTGGACCACTCTATTCGGGCGGAGGGATTCACGATCTGCCTGTCAGTTCTTCTAGTCCTTCGGTCAGCGGGAAGTGGGAGTTTGGGCCGACGGCGAATTTTGGGAACGGTGTGGGCGATCGTAGCGACTTCCGCTTCTCTTCGGCGGGTTTTCAGGCGGGGCGAGTGATGACGCGGGTGATTCCTGCTGGGCCATTGAGCGGGCGATTTGAAGCAGGGGTAGATGTGGTGCCGTTCTGGCAGGCTTATACGCCGGCGGCGCACAACAACACCGTCGATACGCCGAATGGGCCGATTGTGCAGAGGACGGGCGGGGGAACGTTCACTGGCGCGAGTGTTTCGCCGGTGGTTTGGCGATGGGATTTTGCGCCGCGTTCGCAGAAGTACATGCCGTGGGCGCAGGCGTCGGCGGGAGTGCTGTATACGACGCACAAGTTTCCTCCGACGATCGAGGTGCCCGAAGGAACGCCGGGTGGGACGTCGGTGTTCAACTTCCGCAGCGGCGGAGGGTTTGGCGTGCACTATTTCACCAGGCCGAAGCGGTCGGTCGATTTTCTGGTGCTGGCGGAGCATATCTCTTCGGCGTCGCTGGGCGACAAGAATCCGGGGATCAACGCCAGCGTGCAGATGTTTGTGGGCTACACGTGGTGGAAGTAGCGGGTAGCGGATGGGGAACGGATGGCGATGAAGGCTGGAGGAGACAAGCTGGATGCGGCGGGGGTTGGCGGGAGCGCGCTAAGCCCGATGGTGGCCTGCGTTCCGAACTTCTCTGAAGGGGTGGATGAGGCCTGCGTGCGCGCGATTGTGTGTGCGATGAAGGTAGATCACGTGCGGCTGCTGGACTGGACGATGGATTCGGACCATAACCGTTCGGTGGTGACAATTGCGGGGCCGCCGGCGGCGGTATTGGAGTCGGCGATCCGGGGAGTGGGCAAGGCTTCGGAGCTCATCGATCTGACCAGGCAGACGGGGGTACATCCGCGAATCGGAGCGGCGGACGTGATCCCGTTTGTGCCGGTTTCGAAAGTGTCGCTGGACCAGTGTGCGCTGCTGGCGCGGCAGGCGGGAGCGGAGATCTGGCGGAGGTATTCGATTCCCGTGTACTTCTACGAAGCGGCGGCGGCGCGTCCCGACCGGGCCAATCTGGAGGACGTGCGGCGAGGCCAGTTTGAACAGCTAAGGGAAGCGGCGAAGCGGGAGCCGAAACGGCGTCCGGATATTGGCGGACCGGGGCTGCATGCGACGGCGGGCGCTTGTGCGGTGGGGGCGCGCAAGGTGCTGGTGGCGTACAACATCTATTTCGATTCCGCGGACGTTTCGCTGGTGCGAGCGATTGCGAAGGACCTTCGTGCTTCCAATGGCGGCATGAAGGGAGTCAAAGCCATGGGGGTGCTTGCCCACAATCGCGCGCAGTTGTCGATGAATATCACTGATCTGCAGGCGACCCCGGTTTCGAGCGTGTATGCGAGGGTATGCGAACTGGCGGCCCGACACAAAGCCGAGCCGTACCAGGCGGAGGTCATTGGGATGCTGCCACAGGTGGCTTATGAGCAGGGAAGCGCCTGGATGCGTCTACTGGATGGGTTCGATCCTGAGATGAAGGTTTTGGAGCGGCGCCTGGAATCTCCGCAGGCGTGGCCGGAAAGCTAGATCGGGGAGCCGGATCGTTTTCAGGAAAATGAGGCGAGGATTGGCCGATTTGCGCAATTTCTTGCCGAAAATCCGCGTTTCCTGGTGGAACGGCGTGAAGTTTTTGAGAGGATACAAGGATGAAGGCAATTTCTTTGAGGTATTTGATTTCTGCAGCAGTTTTGACGGCGACCGCCGTTTCCGCCTCGGCAGCGCAGTTATCTTCGGATGCGCGGTCGGCGATTCCGCATGATGTGCAGCAACTGGTGGTGATCGATTATCGCGCCATGCAGAACTCGTCGGCGGCGATGGAACTGCGCGGGCAGGTGATGCCGCCGGAGCTGAAGCAGCTGGAATCGGCGTTGCGCAAGTCAGGGCTGGACGACAATAACGACCTGGAGCAGTTGGCGTTTGTGTTGTATCGTCCGGCGGGCGGCGGGGATGATGTGAACACAGTGGGCATTGCGCAGGGGCAATTTCCGGTGCAGGATGTGCTGGCCACTTTCAAGAAGAACAAGGTCAAAGCAACGGTGGTGCGCACCAACAAGATCTACCCGATGGGCAAGACGGGGATGAGCGTGGTGTTCCTGGACGAGTCGACGATGGTGTTTGGCGGGATGCAGGCGGTGAGGCAGGCGCTCGACGCGCGGGATGGTGTTGCGCCCAGCCTGTTGACCAATGGGCCGGTGATGGATTCAATGCGCTCGGTGGATACGGAGCCGTTGTGGAGCGTGCTGGATCAGAAGGGCACGCAGACGATGATGAAGCAGGTGCTGGGCGATGCCGGATCGGTGGCGGACTACGACAGCGTCAAGAAGCGGCTGATTGCCAGCTTTTACTCGATGAACTTTCAGCATGGCGTGCGGTTCGACATGTCGGTGGTGACGGGGGACGCATTTACGGCGGCGACGGTTTCCTCCTTGCTGAATGCGGCCGTGCTGTACAAGAAGATGAGCGGGTCGGACACGGACAAGCAGGCTCTCGAGGACACAACGATTCGGTCGAACTCGGGCAAGCTGGAAGTGCATTTTGCGGCGTCGGATGCGCAGTTCGCGAGCCTGCTGAAGTCGCCGATGTTCCAGAGCATGGTGCGTTAGAGCAAGCCAGACAGCGAAGGCCCGGGGTGAGGACGGGCAGGTTCGCAGCGGGCCAGGCTAGTTGTTTTCGAGAATGCCGCGTATTTTGGGGACCTCGGCGATAGCGGGGGAACCGTCGGGCCGGCTTGAGCCGCTGACGACGACGCGGTTGCGTCCGCGGCTTTTGGCGCGGTAGAGGGCCTGGTCGGCGAGTTCGATCAGATCCTGGGCGGATTTGCCGCGGTGCGGGACGATAGTGGCGCAGCCGATGGAGACGGTGACGATGCCGGGCAGATTGCCTTCATGGGGCAGCTGACGGCTGCGGACGGCCTGGCAAATATCTTCGGCGACGGCGACGGCGCCGCCCTCATCGGTTCCGGGAAGGACGACGGCGAACTCTTCGCCGCCGTATCGAGCGACGAGATCGCCGGGACGCAGGACGACGTCCAGGGCGGCTTCGGCAATCTGCTTGAGACAACTGTCGCCGCGAACGTGGCCGTAGGTGTCGTTGTAGCGCTTGAAGTGATCGGCATCGATGAGCAGGAGCGACAATTTGCTGGCCTCGCGAAGGGAGCGGCGCCATTCGGTGGCGAGGGCGTCGTCGAAGCGGCGGCGGTTGGCGATGCCGGTGAGGGCGTCGACGACGACGAGGGTCTCCATGGCGCGATAGGCGGACTGCAGGTGTTCCTCGGAGCGCTTGCGTTCGGAGATATCGCGCACGGTGTTGAGAAAGCCGACAGGGCGGCCGGTGGAGGGATGGCGGTAGACGCGCAGACTGCCCTCGACCCAGAGGTATTCGCCGTCGCGTTTGCGGGCGCGGTATTCGAGAGTGCCGCCTTCGGAGCCGGCCCGGAGGGCACGGAGCGCCATCTCCATTTCGGCGGCGTCGCCGGGGTGCATGACGTCCTTGATGAAGCGTCCGATCAGGTCGGCGGGATCCCAGCCGGTGAGGGCCTTGATGCCGGGGGAGACGTAGGTTCTGCGACCATCGAGATCGCCGAGGACGATGATGTCGCGCGAGTTGTCGACGACCAGCTTGTGCAGGGCGGCGATGCGTCGCAGCTCGTTCTGGATTTTGCGCAGGTTGCCGATGACGATGGAGATCAGGTAGAGGGTGAACATGGCGCCGGCGAGGTAGAGCTGCAGGACGGC
>CAILBQ010000181.1 GCA_903832475.1 uncultured Acidobacteriota bacterium
CTACCAGCACGTAGTGGAAATGCGCCACTACGAAGTAGGAGTTGCCGAGCTGCCAGTCAAAGGGCGATGCCGAAAGCATGATCCCGGTGAGGCCGGCGATGAGGAATTGGAAGAGGAAGCCTACGGCGAACATCATGGCAACGGTAAAGTGAATTTTGCCGCCCCACAGCGTGGCCAGCCAGTTGAAAATCTTGATGCCGGTTGGCACGGCGATAATCATCGTGGCGAATGTGAAGAAGGTGTTTGCCCAGGCGCCGAGCCCGACGGTGAACATATGATGTGCCCAGACGCTCAGGCTGATGAAGCCAATGGCGATGGTGGCCGCAACCATGGCCGGGTAGCCGAAGATCGCCTTGCGCGAAAACACGGGGATGATCTCATTGGCAAAGGCAAAGGCAGGAAGCACCAGGATGTAGACTTCGGGGTGTCCAAAGATCCAGAAGAAGTGCATCCATAGGACCGCTGAGCCGCCCGCCTGCGTATCGAAAAAGTGAGCGCCGAGATAGCGATCGAGCATAAGCATGATCTGGGCAGCGGTCAAAGGGCTTACCGCGACAAAGACCATCAGCGAGGTCACCAGGTAGAGCCAGACCAGCAGCGGCATGCGATTGAGCTTCATGCCCGGGCAGCGCATGCAGATGGTAGTGGCCACGATGTTAAGAGCCGTGCCGATGGTGCCGATGCCGGTGAGCAGGAGTGAGAGCGTCCAGTAATCCGTGCTGTGACCGGGCGAGAAAACCCGCGCCGTCAGTGGCGCGTATGCAAACCATCCCACGTCAGGAGCGTTGCCCGCGCCATACAGGCCGTCGCCGCCGATGTAGCTGTAGTACAGCAGAATGCCGCCAAAGGCCGAGATCCAGAAGCTAAAGGCATTCAGCCGGGGAAAGGCCATGTCCCGCGCGCCAATCATCAGCGGGATCAGGTAATTGCCAAATCCAAAGAGGATCGGCATACCGACGAAAAACACCATCGTCGTGCCATGCATGGTGAACAGCCGGTTGAACACCTGCGGCGAAACGAAGTGATTGTTCGGAATCGCAAGCTGGATGCGCATCAGCAAGGCTTCAAAGCCAGCGACGAGCAGAAACAGCAACGCATAGGCGATATACATCAAGCCGATTTTCTTGTGGTCCGCGGTCGTGATCCAGTCGTGGATGACTTCGAGGAATAGCTGGCGAGGGTCTTTCTTCCGGGTCCGGTCCACCACTGCCGTAGGCGTTTGCGTTGCCATGCTTTGCCTTTCTCTACTTCAGTGAAGTGAGGTATGAAGTCACCCGATCGAGATCCTGATCGTTCAGATGCATGGGGGGCATCAGCGCACCGGGTTTGAAATGCGCAGGATTGTCGACGAAGGCGCGAATGTTTGCCGCGTTGAAAGGAACAGCGCCGGAAGCAATCGTGTCGCGGCTGGCCAAGTGGGTGAGATCAGGTCCAAAGCGGCCGGTCGCCACGGTTCCTGCCACGGTGTGACAACTGATGCAGGCGTTGTGCTGAAAAACGGCTTCGCCAGCCTGCGTGGCGGGATTCTCAACTGCTTTCTTTTGCTGTCCTGCTACCCACGCTGCAAATTGCGCCGGGGTGTCTGCGTATACACGAATCAACATCTTGGCGTGCTGCGTGCCGCAGTATTGCGCGCATTGGCCCAGATAGAGGCCGGGCGTATGCGAATCGATCCACATGACGTTGACCTTGTTCGGAATTAGATCGGTTTTACCCGCAAGCCGCGGAACCCAGAAGCTGTGATCGGTGTCCGCAGAGGACATGGTGAGGTAAGTCGGTTTGGGGTGGTCGGGGTCGCTGATGGGGATGTGGAGTTCGTTGGCGGTGACGATGCCCAGCGTGGGGTAGCGATACTCCCACCAGAATTGATGACCGATCACGGTTACCTGGAGGGCATTGGCTGGTTCGGGCGCATGTTCGGTGGTGAAAATAACGCGCGCGGTAGCAAGGAACAAGATGACCACAAGCAGCACCGGGATGACTGTCCAGGACAATTCGATCTGGTTGCTGCCGTAGATCTGAGTCGGTTCGCGAGCCGCATCCGGGCTGGATTTACGGTGCCGATAACGAATCAGAACAAAGAGCAGGAGGCCGGTCACGACCAGAAAGATTGCCCCAACGATGCCGAGGACGAGCATGGAGAGGCCGTAGATCTCATGAGCCGGAGTGCCAGCGGGGGCGAAGATGCTGGTTGGAGCGTTGCTCCACGCGAAGAATCCGAAGTTGAGAAAACGACCCATGTGGCCAGGTTCTCCTGGAGGTGTTTCATCACGGCTTGGCCCGGGATCAGAGCGGGAGCGGCGAGACCGACAAGGCCGGGAAGCTGTCCGCTGCGCTGTACCTTTTGATTCTTCGGATGAAAGCGGTGGGTTAGGAGTTGCTACAGAGGCCAAAATCTTGCAATGCAGGCATAAAACGCTATTGATGTCGATCGCATCGAAGACGACAGTCGCCTAGAGCGATTTCGCTCTGAGTCGACGCAAGATTTCGATGACAGACTCGGGGCGGATGTCGATCAGTGTTTCCGCGCGTGTTCGCTGAGCGTGGCTGAAAATCACAAAGGTCGGGAAAGAGTGAACCAGCCAGGCAGACGTTGCTTCCTCTTTAGACTATACGACTGACGGCGTTCCCGGGGGCTGGCTGTGAACATTGTTATGCAGGCGGATTGAGCCGGCACGATCCAGCGCAACTCGAAAGGCGGCGGCATCGGTGTCGCAGAAAAGGGAATGGCTCAAACGATGAAGATCGAAGAATATGCTGTGATCGGAGACTGCGAAACCGCCGCACTGGTTGGCAGGGATGGTTCGATCGACTGGCTCTGCTGGCCGAATTTTGCCTCGGGCGCGTGTTTCGCCAAGCTTCTTGGCGGGGATGAAAACGGCTTCTGGAAGATTGCGCCGACGGCGGAAGTGCGAAGCTTGAGCCGCTGCTACCGGGAGCACACACTGGTGCTTGAGACGCATTTCGAAAGCGAAGAAGGCGCGGTCACCGTTATCGACTTTATGCCGATCCGTGGCAGGTATTCGAACCTGGTGCGCCTGGTGCACGGC
>CAILBQ010000182.1 GCA_903832475.1 uncultured Acidobacteriota bacterium
ATTCCCCTTAGGGGAATCTGCTTCTGCTTTCGTGTCAGCTACGCCGTCACCCGCTCCGCCGCACTCCCATACTTCCGCCGCACCCACTCATACAGCGGCAGCCCCAGCAAAATCAGCCCCGTCCCGATCAGCGACCCCTGCAGATTCCCCGCAAAGCTCGAAACCAGCACCACCCCCGCGCACAGCACAAACACCGCCGGCAGCACCGGATAACCCCATACACGATACGGCCGAGCCATCTCCGGATGCTTGCGCCGATACACAAACACCGTCGTCGCCGTCAGCATATAAAACAGCCACTCCGCAAACACCGCCAGTTCAAACAACTGCTGAAAGCGCCCCAGCACCAGCAGCAGCACCGTCGACAATAGCGCCTGCACCACCAGCGAATACGCCGGGCTCTTGAACTTCGGATGCACCTCGCCAAATCGCGGAAAGAACAGCCGGTCCCGCGCCGCCGCAAACGGTATCCGCGCCCCCGACATGATCGTGCCATTCAGCGTCACAAAGATGCTCAGCGCCATCCCCGCCGCCACCAGCGCCGCCCCCGCCGGCCCCGCCACCACGCTCAGCGCCGCCACCGCTGGCCGCGGAGAAGCCGCAATCTGCGCCGCCGGCAAAATGTATTGAATCGCTGCATTCGTGGCCATAAACAGTACGCCCACCACAAACAACCCGCCGATCAAGGCAAACGGCAGATTCTTCTCCGGCCGCTTCACCTCGCCCGCCACCATGGTCAGGTCGTTCCATCCGTCATAGGCCCAGAGCGTGGCAATCAGCGCGATCATAAATCCCGTAAACCCACCCGGCGCCGGCTTTACCGAAGTCGCAAAATGCCCCCACGACCCCAAAGCTGAAGAAAAACAAAATCCCGCCACAATCAAGATCAGCAGCGCCTTCAGCACCGTGAACACCACCTGAAAATCCCCCGCCTTCTTGATTCCCAGGTAGTTCAATCCCGTGATCAGCCAGGTCACCGCAATGGCAAAAATCTGCGACCACAAGACCAACGCATGCCCGCTGCTTGTGCTCATCCCAAACACCGGCGTATCCAGCCAGTGAAAGACAGCAAAAATCCCGAGCGTCCGCGCCAGTCCGCTGGTCACCGAAGCAATCGACGCCGGCTTGGCAACCGCAAACCATGTCCACATGTAGAGAAAGCCGGTGCGATCGCCATACGCCCCGCGCAGGTACACATACTCGCCCCCGGCATAAGGCATCATAGCGCCTAATTCGGCATAGGTCATCGCCCCAAACAGCGAAAGCAGCCCCCCCACGATCCACGCCAGGTACACGAGGCCTGACGACCCCACCGCCCGCATCATCTCTGAAGGCACAAGAAAGATGCCGCTGCCAATGATCGTCCCCACCACGATCGCCATGGCATGGCTCGCCCCCAGCACCCGCGGCAAATCCCGCGGCCCATCATTATGAATCAGCGAATCAGGAAAGGAAGAAGGCGCACTCTGGCTCATGAATGAACCGAGAGTACCACGGGTGCTCCGCGAATCCGCTCAGGATTCCGGAACGTCCGGAACATTTGCCGTTGTCGACCCTGCGGCACCGAAAAGTCGCAATACTCGCGGCCCCGGATTCCAGAACATCAAACCGAGGAGAAAATAGCCGAACGTTCGAACGGTCAGAGATGCCGTTTCGAGTACATAGTAGCGGATCCAATAGCCCTGGTCCGCAAGCGCGCGCTTCTCATTCAGATGGTGAACGAGCGAGTGCAGATACTGCGGAAAATACGTGCACTCCATCACCCCGCAAACCAATAGGAATAGCGCAAACACGCGACAAACCACGCGGACGACATCAGTCTTGGTCAGCATAGATTCAGGCATCCCGCGATCGTATGGGCGGTCAGAATGCAAGTCAACAGTTCTTGCCTTCGAATCAGGGACTTCACGGATATTTTTGAGCCCCATGCAAAATGCGGACGACGTGAATCGTGTCGTCAGAGACGGTGTAAATCACCAGGTAAGGCAGCGAAGGAAGAACAAGCTCTCGAGTTCCCACCTTTCGGCCGGGCCTCCCACGATAAGGAAATTGAAGAAGGACTTGAGAAGCTTCGAAGATCTCCGAGACAAGCCGGCTGCCGTGGTACGGAGTCTCCTCCAACAGGAATTCCCCGATGCGCTCAAGGTCCGTCGCCGCGACTTCCGTCCAGCGTAGTTCCATCAGGATTGCGGAGGTTTCGACATCAAAAGGTGGCGCAAGCGGGTGCCGACCTCATCGTGACTCAACGTCTGCCCGGAGTCTATCTGCGCTAGCCCCTTTTCCACTTCTGATGTGAACCACAAATCGTGATCGACCAGCCGCACAACTGCTTCAACCACCAGATCAGAAGTATCGCGACCTTGTCGGGACGCCAAATGGGACAGTTTGTCTTCAAGTTCGCCAGGCAAACAGATTTCCATATCGAGAGCATAGGAGCATCGCCCAGGCGAGTCAAATAACCAGGGTCTTCAGTCCGCGCAGGTCACATCTTATCCAGATGCCGGAACCCACCCGTCTCCACCAGCATCACCGAAAACAGCATGAAGTTATAAGCCGAATGCACCAGCGTGCTCGCCGCCAGCGACCGCGCCTTGATCCGCACAAAACACAAAATCAAACTCACGCAATACAGCAGCGAAACCGGCCCCCACGAGTTGCCCACCTGCGCCGCATGCATCAGCGCAAACGGAGCGCTCACCACCAGCGCCGCAAACACCATCGCCCCCAGGCTCCATACCGGGTTGCCTTCCGCGTCCACCCCGCGTGACTCGCGATGCGTCATCTTCTCAGCGCTCCAGTCCCACGCCGTCGCCATCGCCGGCAGCAGGAATCCGCGAAACATCATCTCCTCGAAAAACGGCGCAATGGTCACGCCAAACACAAACAACAGCCACGCATCGCTCGCCGTCGAGAACAGCTTGTCGATCGGTGCATGCTCCGGGAAGGGAAGCAGGTAATTGCCCGCCATCGCAATCAGGTTGCACCCAAACGCTGTCACCACCAGCTTGCCCTTGTTGCGAAACGCTACTCCCGCGTTCCAGTGAATCCCCGCGAAAAACCCCTTGCCCCACACCATCTGAAACAGCGGTACCGCCCCCGTCAGACCCACCACGTAGATCAGCAACTGCGATCCGAGCGCCAGCCGCGTATCGCTCTGCGCCTCGTTGAACGTCCGCAATCCAAACCAGTGATAGTGCAGCGAAACTCCCAGAAAGCCGGTCGTGATCAGCAGCCCCAGGATCATCAGCACGCCAAACAAAAATGCGTCGACAATGTTCGGCGACCGCGTCGCATGCACCGTCAGAAAACGCCGATCGTGAAACGTCGTGATCGGGGCAACAGCAGGCTCCGCGAACAGTTCCATCTGCCCGGATGGTTCTCGTCCCGCGCTCTCGATTTCGCCAGCTTCTTCGCCGCCGTTCCCCGTGCCAAGCGGCCTTGCATCTTCTGTAGCCGAGGACAACTCGGGCAATTCAGGGCCATCGTTCCTCGGATCGCGGATTGCCTCGCTCATCGCCGCGCCGCCGCTTTCCGTGCCCGATCCGCCTTCGCCGCAACCGCAGCTTCCGCATCCTCGGTCGTGCTGCCGCTCTTCTTCCGCGGCCCTCTCGGTCCTGAACTCGCCGCCTTCTTCGCCGCGCTCTTCTTGGCGGCCACCTTGCCCGGCCTTTTGGTGCGTCCTGCTACCTCTTCGTCAACCGCAGCCGCCTCTTCCGCGCTCAGATCGGCCGGTGCCTCACCCGGCGCTCCATGCTCCGCGTAATACTTCGCCAAAAACTCGCCCGTGAACGAGCCAGCCACCGCCGCCACCTGCGCCGGCCGTCCCTCGGCAATCACCCGCCCGCCGTCCTCGCCGCCCTCCGGCCCCATGTCGATCAGCCAGTCTGCGTTGCGAATCACGTCAAGATTATGCTCGATGATGATCACCGAATTCCCCAGGTCCGCCAGCCGGTGCAGCACTTCCAGCAGCTTCCTCACATCGTCGAAATGCAGCCCCGTCGTCGGCTCATCCAGCAGGTACATCGTCCGTCCCGTCTGTCTCTTGGACAACTCCCGCGCCAGCTTCATGCGCTGCGCCTCGCCGCCCGACAACGTGGTCGCACTCTGCCCCAGGTGAATGTATCCCAGCCCCACATCCACCAGCGTTTGCAGCTTCTGCTTCAACTGCGGCACATCGCCCAGCACCCCCAGCGCGTCCTCAATCGTCAGGTCCAGAATCCCGGCAATCGAATATCCCTTGAACTTGACCGCCAGGGTCTCCTGGTTATATCGCTTGCCATTGCAGACTTCGCACTGCACATACACATCGGGTAGAAAGTTCATCTCGATGCGCCGCTGCCCATCTCCCTGGCAAGCCTCGCATCGCCCGCCGGCGACATTAAAGCTGAACCGCCCCGGCTTATATCCTCGCTCGCGCGACTCCGGCAGCATGGCAAACATATCCCGCAGCGGCGAAAACAACTGCGTATAGGTCGCCGGATTCGACC
>CAILBQ010000183.1 GCA_903832475.1 uncultured Acidobacteriota bacterium
CTTATCTGCTTCGACTCACCGACTTGAATGGCTATCGCTCGCCCGCCGATCTCTACCGACTGGCCGGTATGAAACGCGACGAAACCTCGATCAGCAACTTAAACACTTCAAAACTCGCCAGCATCGCGAGCCAACCGACGCAGGTCTTGAGGCGAATTTCATTGCGACCGCCCACCAGTCACCCGCACAGCTTGAATCTTTTAGAGCATTTGGTAAGTAAAACCGATCTCACTTTGACGGCTGCTACAGTATGCAAAGCCTGCGTTGACGAAACTGGGTTCGTTGAGGGTCACTGGCATATCGGCCTGATGGTCGCTTGTCCAGTGCATGAAAGAGCGGCGATTTGGTTTTGTGGTCGCTGCAAGAAAAGGGTCACATGGAATCGGAGGGGATTATTGACATGTCGATGTGGAGCAGCGCTACACGAAGAACCGCGAACCATCTTTTCCGATGCAGAACTTTGGCTTCTTGATCAAATCAGATGCAAGGTGATTGGGGGTCAGGCGAGGGATCGGCCGGGAGCCAACATGCCCAAGTCTCAATTCGGCGAGCTTGGTCTACAAGATACTCTTTCCATCGTACGGTTTCTGGGAAGGCACCGGATGACTTCGAATAGAAGTCGTGAAACGGAATTGGGAAGGCCCTTGCTGCAAGCTGCGGCGACTGTACTGACCGAGTGGCCTGCCAATTTCCTGAAGCTTTTGGGCGACATTAATCCAGGAGCAGGAGTGCCACAGGGAACAACTCATGATTTCGGCCTTAATAACATTTATTCCAGCGTGACCGAGGCGATAACCAACCGTTTTTTAAAGCGAACTTGACCACCAAAGCGGGCTCCTCACAGTATTCCTTGAATTTTCCCGGATCAGAGTCTGCGTCTGGATTGTTATGACTCCTTCGCAGAAAACCTTTGCACGTAGTTCGTTTTCGGCTTCCGATCTGAAGGTAACTCCCCTATGTGCACGCCGTGGCATGTGCCATCGTTATGACGGCCGTTGGGATCTCGACGAGTTCCTTGCCCCGAATCGCCCCAGTTTATCGAATGTGCACTCGTGTCTTTTTAAACAATTGATCCTAAGAGACTTCTCTATGCCTGGGTTGACCCCAGCGTCAATTAATCTGGAAAATTTCAACTTATGGGTTAAGAGAGCCGGAAAATTTCATCTCTTGGGGCCTTTCGATTTCGATTTATTGGGGAGAGACGCACGCTAAGCCTAGCATTCTAAAAGAGGAGCAATATCACCTTACCTGTAAACCCACAGCAGACTTCGGTCTGCTCCATTTTCTTTGCCGCAAGAGTGCCTATCTATGGGATTGTTCCACGTGGAACAATTCGACCCATTTCTCGACGTATGGCGAATTTCGCTGCAGTTTCTTCTATGCTTTTTCGAATGAAGGAGTTGCGGGAAATGCGGGTGGATTTTTTCAGGCGAGAATGGCAGATACATTTGTATACGGCGTCGCGGAAATCTTCAAATGGAATTCGGGATTCGGGCCGACGATGATGACGAGCTGCCAGGAATCACCGCTTGTGTCTTCCGGATTCCGATGGGAATGAGCTATCCCGAGTCAGTGTTTCAAGAAATGGATACCGAATAGCTCATACAGTGACCCGATCATGCGCATAGGGTTAGCACATGACAATTATGAATCTTGATAGAGGTCGCCGCTCCGCAATTGGTTTTAAAGTAGTGGGGCAACTCAGTGCCGACGACGTACTTACGCTTTCGAATCAAATCGAAGACGCCATCGTGGCGCACGGAAAGCCGATCGGTGTCCTGGTGGATATCTCTGAGATGGATGGCGCGACGTGGGCGGCCCGCTGGGACGAAATGCGTTTCCTGCAAAAGCACAACGACCAGATCGCGCGGCTTGCCATCATCAGCAA
The DNA here is from genome assembly GCA_903832475.1 of uncultured Acidobacteriota bacterium. Classification (GTDB taxonomy): domain Bacteria; phylum Acidobacteriota; class Terriglobia; order Terriglobales; family Acidobacteriaceae; genus Acidicapsa. The sequence continues at coordinate 1,889 of CAILBQ010000183.1, forward strand.
CGACGAGTGGCAGGAGATTCGCGAGATGATTCTTGTCGCGACGGCCGCGATGCAGGCGGAAACCTCGTATTTCCTTTCCTCCGAGATGGATCACGCGTGGCACTGGGTGAAGAGGAGCAACGTGGAAAACACCATGGCGGTGCGCATTGTGCATCCAGGGAAGAGGCTTTTCAGCGACTACACTCCCGAGTTTACCGGGCTCTGATCGCGGGCTTCGCCAGCGTTCTGGCACGTTGGTCACCGACGTCGTGGATCGACATCGTGGACCGACATCGCAGGCAAATCAGTTGGTCGCAGAAATAGAAACGCCGATTCAGACGGGCAAGCCGGCTGCATGGGCGTTTGGTGAGTTGCACAGAGCGATTCGAGAAGGTGCGCTGGCGTCGCTACTGGCCTGAACCGCTGAGAGAGATGGTTGGCTGGGAGAAAAGGGCGTTCGAGTAGATCCTTACGAAGCCCTGCTGGCTGCCGGCTTTCGCCGGTGTGAACGATACCGTGATCTTGCAGGTCTGTCCGGCAGACAGGTCTTTGCCGGCGCAGTCGCTGCTGACCTCAAAGCCGTCGCTCGCGGTGACCTGCTGGATCCTGGTGGGGCCGATGGAACTGAGGGTAACGGTATGTGACTTGCTGGTGCCGACCTTCTGGGAAGGAAACGACAGGTATTTGGCGGTGAGACCAAAGGCCGGGAAAGCGCTCACCTGGCGAATGCGGTTGTTGCGAGAATCGACGATATAGAAATTGCCGTAGGAGTCCTGATCGATGCCTGAGGGTCCATTGAAGTTGGCGTTGGTGGCGATACCGCCGTCGCCGTATGAGCCTCCGGTGGTATCGCCCGAATAGACTCCGGCGAAGGTCGTCACAATGCCATCTGGAGTGAGCCAATTCGCGGTTTGGCCGGCTCCATCAGTGAAGAAGACGTTGCCGTTGCGATCGGCTTTGACCGAGGTGGGGAGGATCAGGCCAGTGTAAGGCTGGTAATAGCCGTTATTGGTGGCATTCCCATAGGTGCCGGCGATGGTGCGAATGATGCCGGTGGCCGCGGTGATTCTGCGAATGATGGAGTTGCAGGTGTCGGCGATGTAGATATTGCCGGCCGGATCGACCGAGACTCCATTGGGATAGCAGAGAGGCGCCAGGGTGGCGGGGCCTTCGTTGCCGGAGGGCTGTTGGTCATATCCCCGGCAGCGGTTCAGGGGTCCGCCGGCTATGGTGCTGACCAGGGTTGTGTGGGCGGCGATCTTGCGGATGACGCAGTTGAGGCTGTCGGCGAGATACATGTTGTCTGCGGCGTCAAAGGCGATCGAGTTCACGGCATTGAAAAGAGCGGAAGATGCCGGCCCTCCGTCGCCGGAGTAGCCGGCGACAGAAGGGGTGCCGGCGAAGGTCGAGATGATCCCGGTCGAAGCGTCGACCCTGCGGATGTTGCTGTTATCCGCGATGTAGATGTTCCCTTGGCTGTCTTTGGCCATGCCATTCGGGGTGGCGAGTTGGGTAGTCGGTGAGTTGGCGGGAGAGCCATCCCCGGCGGAGCCGAAGCCTGGAAAGCCATTGCCGGCGAAGTCGGAGATGCGATGGGTGGCGCTGTCCCAGACGTATACGGCGGAGGTGTCTCCACCGCCCACGTAGACCTTGTTCGAGTCAGGGTCGGCGAAGACACCTCCTGGCGAGAAAAGCTGAGGCTGGCCGAGCGCGTTATCGAGACTGAGTGGATTGGACCAGGGAACTCCGAGCCAGCCGGTGAGGCTGGTCATGGCGCCGGTGCTGATGGAGACTTTTCTCACCACGGCGACGGACGCATCCGAGATGTAGAGGTTGCCGAGGCCATCGTCCGTGATTCCCCCGGGAGACATGCAGGCATTGATCGCCTGGGTATTGCTGGAAACGCAGTTGGGGTGAGGCGCTCCGGCGATGGTGGTGAGCAGGCCGGGATGGGGCACACCTCCGGTGGAACTGACGGTGAACTGGCGTACACGGCTGTTTCCGCCATCGGCGATTTGGATGGTTGCGGTGCCGCTCTTGGCGGCGACGTGGATCTCCGCGGGAACGCCGAGTTCCGCCAGGGGTGCGCTGACGTTGTCGACGAAACCACAGATGGGCTGCCCGGCGATGCGGTAGAGCTTGTTGGTCGAGCCTACGATCTCGTCAATCTCACAATTTTGGGAAAGAAAGACGTTGGCCGGAGTTACGGAACTGTCGAGGCCGATCGCTGCCGGTCCGCAGAGGGGCGCGGCGGTGGGACTGGACCCGTTCACGGTCTGCGGCTGGGTGCAGTAGACGTTTGCAACGCCGGCGACGGTGGAGATGGTTCCTTGAGGCGTTCCGCCGGCAATCTTGCGCATCATGTCTGACCCTGTGCCCGCGCCGTCGAAGAAGTAGAGATCGCCATTGACGGGGTTGATGGTCAAGCCAACCGGACCGGCCAGTTCCGCGGCATTGGCGGGGCCGCCGTCCCCGGAGTAGCCGCAGAGCGGGTGGGAGAGTGGCCCAGAGCCATGCGACGTATCGACCACGCCGGCGACTACGGAGATCTGGCCGGTCTTCTGGTCAAGCTTCTGGATGACGCAATTGAATGTGTCGGCGATGTAGACGTTGGCGGGGATCGCCGAATCGACGGCTATCCCGCTGAAGGCATACAGCTGAACAAGCAGACCGGAGCCGGAAGCGCCGTCATACCCCTGGCTGCCATCCCCCGCGATGTGGGTGACGATACCGTTGGGGCTTATCTTGTAAATGGCGCCGACATAGTACTGATACGTGGCGACAACGTAGAGGTTGCCCTCGGCGTCGATGGCGATGGGGCCGCCGCCGAGGTTGACGGCGAGGCCGGGGATGCCGCTGGGGCCGCCTCCGACAACGGTGTTGATCCTGTCATGCGCCAGGGCGGGGACGGCGATGGATGCAAGAGCCAGGCAGAGAGCAACCAGAGAGGATAGGCGGTTCATGAGCTTCTCCCTTGTTCGATTCGTGAAGGACGGATGCCTGGGGAGGGTCCGGGCCAACTATACTCCGGTTCGGCGGGAAAGTGGCCGGAAATGCCGAGTTTCTGTCAGTCCAGGTGATGCGGCCGGAACATTCTCCTGTCGAGCGCAGGGTGACCTGGCGTCCTTCGCATGATCACCTCGCCTCGGATCGGCTATCGGACCCCTGTGCCGTAGAGGGTGACGGTGTCTGGATTGCCAGCCGGCGTTCCGAATTGTTTGTGGCCGAAGAAGGCATCGGAATAAATGCGCAGGAAGCCTGCGATGTAGGCAGCTCGCGTGGGCTGGAAGGTAACTTTGATCTGGCAGGTCTGGCCGGCGGACAGCGTCTCTCCGGTGCAGTTGTCGGTTTCCTTGAAGTTGTCACTGAGGGTAAGGTTGGCGATTCGCGTGGGGCCGATGGCGCTGAGGGTGATGGTCTGGGTGGGACTCGTGGTGCCCACGGTTTGGGCGTTCGAAAATTGAAGATTGCTTTGGTCGAGCCCGTAGCCGGAAAAGGCGCTGATGCGCCGGATGCGGTTGTTGCATTGATCGACCACGTAGAAATTCCCGTAGGCGTCCTGGTCGATGCCGGTGGGGCCATCGATGGTGGCATTGGTGGCGAGGCCGCCGTCGCCTAACAAGCCTTCGCCGCAAACAACAAAGGGCTGTCCAGCTGCCTCGGACGGATCGCCGCCGAAAGTGATCATCTGGCCTGCCGGGGTAACCCAGCGCACAAGGTCGTTGCCGGTGTCGGCGAAGAAGACGTTTCCGTTCTTATCCACCTTGAGTGCGCCGGGGAAGGCTATTTGTTTCTGGGTGGCCGGGCCGTCGCCGTTGAAGCCGAAGAAAAGCCCGCCGACTCCGGCCACAGCCTGGATGAGTCCGGTCTTGACTTGTACCATGCGGACTTCAGAGTTGCAGGTGTCATTGAAGTAGATGTTTCCCGCGCCGTCCACCGAGATTCCCGTGGGCTGACAGAGGATTGCCGCAAGGGCCGGACCGCCGTCGTCATTGGCGTAGTTGGGCGCGCCGGCACAGTCGGCGGCGGGGGAGCCAGCAATCCGCGTGACTGCGGTCGTCTGGGCGTCAATTTTAAAGATGGCGCAGGCGCCCGCATCCGCTACATACATGTCTCCCGCGGCATTGAATGCGATAGAGGCGGGGTAGACGAATCTGAAGTCGGCGGCGAGGCAGCCATCGCTGACGCAGAAATTGTTTGGCCCTCCCGCGAAGGTGGTGATGATGCCGGTGTGGGCGTCTACCCGGCGGATGGTGTCGCTGTACGACTCGTAGTTCACGTTGTAGGGATCGGCGATGTAGATATTGCCCTCAGGGTCTTTGGCGATGGCGGAGGGATTGGCGAGTTCGGTGGATGGGTCGATGGCGGGCAGGCCGTCGCCGGCGAGGCCCTGGATTCCGTTGCCGGCGAAGTCAGAAATGCGGTTGGTGGCGCTGTCCCAGACGTAGGCCGCGTGACTGCTTCCGCCCGCTACGTACACTTTGCTTGAAGCGGGATCTGCAAAGACACCGACGGGCTTGTCGAGGGCCGGCTGCGAACGCGTGTTCTTCAGTACCAGCGGATTGGTATAGGGAAATAGATGGACATTCCCGGATGTTTGATTCCAGCCGATGACGGTGGCGATCTGGCCGGTGCTGGCGGCTATCTTGTAGACCTCATCGTTGACAGCGTCGGAGATGAATAGGTCACCCGAGGCGTCCTGGGCGATGCCCAAAGCATCCATGCAGAAATTGAGGGGCTGATTTGTATTTCCCGTGCATTGTTTGCCGGAGCCGGCGACGACCGTGATGCCGCTCGAATGGGGAATTCCGCCGGAAGATGTGACGGAGAAGCGAAAGACGTCGCCCTGGAGTGCGTCTGCCACTTGAACCGTGGCGCTGCCGTGATTCGCCGCGACGTCAATCTGATACGAAAAGAAGGTGTTTTGGGCGCCTGCCGCATTCCCTGCGACGCGATACATTTTGCTGGTGGCGCCAACCACTTCCTCAATTCCACCGCCATCCGCGATGTACAGATTGGGCGGGCTGGCGGAGGTGTCGAGGGCCACTCCCTGGAGAGTGCACAGCGGCGTGCTGATGGCGACAGCGCCACTCACGATGGTGGAGTTGCTGCAGAATTTGCCATCTTGTCCGGCGACTGTGCTGATGGTCCCTAGAGCTGAACCACCACCAACCTTACGAACGACATTGGCGGGAGCGGGGAGGCTGCCGATGACCCACCCGTCGGCGATATACAGATCGCCATTGGCCGGGTTAATGGCTAAATCGACGGGAGCGACCAACGTTGCAGCGTTGGCAGGGCCGCCGTCGCCGGAGAAGCCGCAGACCGGCCTCCCTGTGGAGTCAATCGAGCCAGCCACGATAGAAAGGAGGCCCGTCTTCTGATCCAGTTTGCGGACCAAGCAATTGCCGGTATCAGCGATGTAGACGTTGGCGGGATTGGCGGTGTCGACGGCGATTCCGCTGGGCTTATTCAGTTGAATGTGGAGGGCGGAGCCGGTGGACCCATCGTATTGCTCAGCGTCGTTGCCGGCGATATGGGTGACGATGCCGGAGGTACTCAGCTTGAAGACTGCGCCTATACCATCGACGATGTAGAGATTGCCTTGGGTGTCCGCGGCGATGCGCCCGGTGCCGGGAAGGTCTGTGGCAATGCCGGGGATGCCGTTTGGGCCTCCGCCGAGGACGGTGGTGATTTTGTCGTGGGCGAGGGCCGGCGCCGTGAGCAGGGCGAGGAACGAACCCAGGATAGCAAGATAGGATTGGCGATTCATACACTCCTCAGTTTGTTTGGTAGGTATGCTGGCGCGCGGGGGAACTCCGCGGTCAATATACTCTTTTAGCTCGTCCGTGAGCGCGGGAAATGACGGCTTATTTCCCTCGATCCGGCTGGCGGGATGAGCTGGAGATCGAGCTTTTCGGCTTGCTGGTAGAATGTAGGAATGCCGCAGTGTGCGGTTGCTCTCCGTTCTTCTGTTCCGGACGAACCTGGGCGGAACTTCCGTAGGAAGTACTGCTTTGGGATCCTTGCAGATGCGTTGGCCGAAGCCTTATTGCAGTACCCCTTGGCCGCCTGCACGTTGACCGGAACGCAACACCGCAAGATTGGGTAGCGCACGCAACAGGCCCGAAGAGGCTTGCGCGGCGACTTCGAGAGCCACCTGAGATCAAGCCGGCCCGGCCGGATGTGACACGAACCAGACGACTTCCCTGCCCTGCGAGGCACAAGCGAGTAAAGGAATCAGCACCTGTGAGCCAGACCATCCGTAATATCGCCATCATTGCCCACGTTGACCACGGCAAGACCACCCTTGTTGACGCCATGCTGCGTCAGTCCGGCACGTTTCGCGCCAATGAACAGGTAGCCGAGCGGGTCATGGACTCGAACGACCTTGAGCGGGAACGCGGCATCACGATTCTGGCTAAGAACACGGCCATTTTCTTTGAGGGCGGCAAGATCAACATCATTGACACCCCGGGCCACGCCGATTTCGGCGGCGAAGTCGAGCGCGGATTGAAGATGGTGGACGGCGTGATGCTGCTGGTGGATGCGGCCGAGGGCCCGCTGCCGCAAACGCGTTACGTGCTTTCAAAGGCGCTGGAGGCAGGCCTCAAGCCGATGGTGGTGATCAACAAGATCGACCGGCCGGATGCGCGCGTGCAGGAAGTGCTGAACGAGATCTATGACCTGTTCATCGATCTGGACGCCGAAGAAGATCAGCTGGACTTCCCGGTTCTCTACACGGTGGCCAAGCTGGGCACGGCGACGACGGACATGAACGTTCCGGGTACCGACCTGCAGCCGCTGTTTCATTCCATTGTGAACACGATTCCGGCGGCCACCGGCGATCCGGAAGCGCCGCTGCAGATTCTGGTGACGAACCTCGATTATTCCGAATACTTTGGCCGCATCGCCATTGCCCGCGTCTTCCAGGGCACGCTGCATGCCGGCGACGAAGTCATGATTTCCCGGCGCGATCTTTCGCTGCAAAAAGTCAAGATCACCAAGCTGTTCACCTTTGCCGGCCTGAAACGGACGGAAACGACCGTAACCGAAGTGGGCGACATCGTGGCCATTGCTGGCGTCGAGGCCATCACGATTGGCGAAACGGTGACTAGCGTCGAAAATCCCATGCCATTGCCGCTGATCGTCATCGACGAGCCGACGATTGCCATTCAGTTCAGCGTGAACAATTCGCCCTTCTGCGGCAAGGAAGGCACGCAGGTCACGTCGCGCAATTTGCGCGAGCGGCTGGATCGCGAGTTGCTGACGAACGTGTCGATTCGCGTGGAAGAGACGGGCAGCCCGGACAGCTTCAAGGTGCTGGGCCGCGGCGAAATGCAGCTTGGCGTGCTGATCGAGATGATGCGCCGCGAAGGCTTCGAACTGATGGTTGGGCGGCCGGAAATTGTGACCAAGCAAGTGGATGGCGTGCGCATGGAGCCGGTCGAGCACCTGACCGTCGACGTTCCTGAGGAATTCACTGGCGTCGTCATTGAAAAGCTGGGTCCACGCAAGGGCGAAATGACCAAGATGCACAATCACGGGTCAGGCCGCGTGCGCATGGAGTTCCGCGTACCCAGCCGCGGCATCATCGGACTGCGCAGCGAAATGCTAACGGAAACGCGCGGCACGATCGTGATGAACACCCTGTTTGATGGATACATTCCCTACCAGGGCGAAATTCCGCAGCGGCCCTCGGGCGCGCTAATCAGCGATAGGTCGGGCGTGACGACGACCTATTCGCTGCACGGGTTGCAGGATCGCGGCGTGCTGCTGGTGGGCGCGGGCGTGGAAGTGTACGAAGGCATGATTGTCGGCGAGCATTCGCGGGACAACGATCTCGACGTGAATGTGGTTCGCGAGAAGAAGCTGACAAATATGCGCGCTTCAAGTTCGGATGAAGCTGTGCGGCTGGTTCCCTACCGGATGATGAACCTGGAGCAGGCGATTGAGTTCATCGCGGAAGACGAGTTGGTCGAGGTGACGCCCAAGTCACTGCGGCTGCGCAAAAAGATCCTGCAGGCGAACCGCCGGCCGAAGTCGCGGCAGAGCGCGGAATAGGGAAAATAGCTGGGCAGCTTCGGAATTTCAGGCAAATTTCTGGGGCTGCCAATAGCCGGTGCAAGGCACGCTGCCGCCCGGTATGTCCGCTATGGTACCGTTCAAGTACGGCGCTGTGCGTGGGTCGTGACATCTGATGCCAGAGCAGCAAGATACCCAATACGAGGCTGTTCCTGACCCGACGCCCCTCGACGCAAGAGCAGGACTCGCCGCCAACTCTCCCATGCAATCTCCACCCTCAAACCTGACGACGCCGCCTTCGGCGGAACCGCAGCGCATTCCGCGCTGGCTTCAGCAGGCGGAGCACTTTTTGCGGGTGATCGTGCGAATTTATATCGGGCTGGTGGTGTGCCTGGTACCGTGGTTCCCTCCGCTGTGGGATGCGAATCCGCTGTTTGCGGGATCGCCGACGCTGGAACACCTGGTGACCAATGGCGCGGTGCGGGGAGTTGTTTCCGGCCTTGGACTGTTAAATCTGTGGCTCGCGCTCAGGGAAATCCTGCACGGGCCTGATGACGGGAGCAGGGCCTGACGATGGATAGCGAGACCAGGAACCAGTCGGAGCCGGAGAAAGCAGGGACGCCGCAGGAATCTTCGCATGCTGCCGCATCTGAACATGCCGGACCGGAGCAGCTGGAGCGGGCTCCGCTGGCGTATGAGAATGCGACCTTTCTGAATAGCGCGGATGGGCGCCTGATTCGCATCCTGGCAGAGTATACGGAGCCGCTAGCGCGGTTTCGGCGCGAACGGATTCAAGACACGGTGGTGTTCTTTGGGTCGGCTCGCTTTCACGGGCGCGAAGAAGCGGACCGGGCGCTGGAGTTGCTGGACAACACCGGATCGATGGATCCGGCGCCCAAGGACGAGCAGCCAGCCAGCATTCCCGAGATTGTTGAAGGAACCGCCAGCGAACTGGGACGCAAGCGCGCGGTGGCGGCAGTAGAAATGGCGCGATACTACGAAGACGCCCGGCGGCTGGCGAGCATGGTAACGACCTGGGCCAAGGCGATCCCTTCGCACCGGCACAGGTTTGTGGTGACCTCAGGCGGGGGCCCGGGGATCATGGAAGCGGCTAATCGCGGGGCATGGGAGGCGGGCGGGAAGTCGATGGGGCTGAATATCCGGCTTCCGTTCGAACAGCATCCCAACCCGTACATCACACCGGCGCTGAATTTTGAGTTTCACTACTTCTTTATGCGCAAGCTTTGGTTTGCCTACCTGGCCAAGGCGCTGGTGGTCTTTCCCGGCGGGTTTGGGACGCTGGATGAGATGTTCGAGGTGCTGACGCTGGCGCAGACCCACAAACTTGCCAAGAAGATCACCGTGGTGCTGTATGGGACAGACTACTGGGAGAAGGTTTTGAACTTCGATGCCCTGGTGGACACGGGCGCAATCTCGCCGAAGGATCTCGATCTGTTTCAGTTTGCGGATCGTCCCGAGGATGCGTTTGGCATTCTCAAGGACGGACTGACCGCCAACTACCTCGCGCCGGAAGCGGCGTATGAAAAGGAACATCCGCCGCAGGAGATCGGCCCTGGGCTGACCCTGGAAGACTTCCTGGGGCCGGAGTTTGCGCGGACGCGGTAACCACCATTCTGAACAATCTGCCTTAAAGAAGCGCGAATGCTTCGGCGCTTGCAGCGTGGTCCGTTCAATATGCCTTCGGTCCGTATGTCCCGTATGCAGGTACTTTCTTGGTTCTTTCGGGATTTCAAGGTGCATTGTTCGGGCTTTCACTGCCTATTTACCGAATTTGGCAGATACTGCTGCTAAGAAATCCACAGAGAAAGCAGATAGGAGACCGAATGCCCAAGTCGACGATCTCATACCTGTGGCGCGATCCTGGTGCGCCTGGCCCTTTCCAAGCAGGTATTTCGCTGCATGGCCACACCAACGAATCGCAGGAAACTTTGGACTTCGTCGCGGATTGGGGTTCGCAGTATTCGCTGGTCCAGCCCCTCTTGGCACGTCTGCAGCGTCGTTCGCAGGAACGGCATGGCATTCAGATCGACTGGACGACCAGCTACTGGACGCCTCCGCTGACTCCCAAGCTGGCCTTCGACCTGGAGAGCGATCAGATTGCGAAGCTGGGACTGATGCCGCTGGTTTCGCTTTCAGATCATGACAATATCCAGGCTCCTTTGAAGCTGCGATCGGTTCCCAGCGCGCGGCACATTCCTATTTCGGTGGAGTGGTCGGCGCCGTATGCGGGCAAGCAGGCGTTTCATCTCGGCATTCACAACCTGCCCAGCGCGCGCGCCACGCAATGGATGGCAGACTTGGCGGATTTCACCAAAAATCCAAACGACGCCCGACTGACCGAGGTCCTGGTAGCCCTGAACAAAGAGCCCAATGTGCTGGTGGTCTTCAACCATCCTATCTGGGATCTGTTCCGGATCGGGCAGGAGAAGCATGAGTTCCTGGTGAATGAGTTCCTCCAGAAAAATGGGGCATACATTCACGCACTGGAGCTGAATGGCTTGCGCGGCTGGGAAGAAAATCGGGCTACGCATCGGCTGGGGGAAAGCTGGAATATGCTGCTGATTTCCGGGGGCGATCGTCACGGCATCGAGCCGAACGCCAACATCAACTTGTCGAATGCGACGAGCTTTACTGAATTTGTGGCGGAAATTCGCAAAGAACGGATCAGCAACATCCTGTTCATGCCGCAGTATGCCGAGCCGCTGAAGCATCGCTTCATGCAGTCGACGATGGATGCGATCCGCGACTATCCGGACTTTCCGCAGGGCTCGCAGACCTGGGATCAGCGCACCTTTCATCAGAATGCGGATGGGGTGATTCGGCCGCTGAGCGAGATCTGGCCGGGAGGGCGGGCGCCACGGGTGCTGCAGGCGATCATATCCTCGGTGCGTTTGATGGGGCGGCGGCCGATCTCTGCCAGCTTGCGCTATGCGTGGAAAAACTCGCGCGAGCTCGGCTTTGATCTGGGCGACCAGGAAGCGTATTGAGTGCTTCTTCGGATGAAATGGAACGTTTGACGGCAGGCAGGCTCCAAGATGATCTTTGGCAGTGAGGGCATGTCGTCGAGCATCTTTCGCCATGCGCCGCGCGTGGCGTATTTTCCGGACTCCTTTCACGAAGTCAACGGGGTCGCGCATACCAGCCGGCACTTCGAAGCATTTGCACGGCGGAGGAACCTGCCCTTCTTGTGCGTGCGTGCTGGCGACCGGGGCGAGACGCTGGTCGAGCACGGCAACGTTTGGACGCTGGAGTTGCCGCGAAGCATTTTCTCCTTTGCGCTGGAGAAGGATTTGCGCTTCGATCCAGCGTTTCCGCGGCACATCCCCATCATGGACGAGGTGCTGGACCGCTTTCGGCCGGATTTAATTCATATCACTGGCCCGAGCGAAGTGGGCATGCTTGGAGCGGGGCTGGCGCATCATCGGGAGCTGCCTCTGGCCGCTTCGTGGCACACCAATGTACATGAATACCTGGCGCGGCGATCCGACTGGCTGGTGAAGCTGCTGCCGGAATGGCAGTCTTTGGTGACCGGGAAGAAGATTCAGGACCTCACGCTGGCGGCGGCATCAAGGTTTTACTCCATTGCCGGCGTACTGTTTGCTCCCAACGTCGAGCTTTGCCGCTTGTTGGAGACAGAGACCGGACGGGCGTGCTTCCTCATGCCGCGAGGGGTGGACACCGAGCTGTTCACGCCCGCCAGGCGACCGGCGAAGAAGGATGGAGAGCCGTTTGTGCTGGGGTTTGTGGGACGGCTCTCGGTCGAGAAGAATGTAGCGCTGCTGGCGGCGATTCAAGATCAGCTGCTGGCGATGGGAGTGACGAATTTTCGCTTCCTCATCGTCGGGCATGGCTCGGAGGAGGCATGGCTGCGGGAGAGGATAACGCAGGCCGATTTTGCCGGCGTGCTGCATGGGGAGGCGCTGGCGCAGGCCTATGCGGGCATGGACCTGTTTGTGTTTCCTTCGCATACGGACACTTTCGGCAATGTGGTGCTGGAGGCGCTTGCCAGCGGGGTTCCGGCGGTTGTGACGCCGGATGGAGGGCCACGGTACATTGTGCGCGACACGGATGGCCCGGAATCCTCGGGTCGCATCGTTCCGGACGAGGATTTTTCCGCGGCTATTGCCGGGGTGATTGCCAATCCGAAACGGCACGAGGCTATGCGAAAAGCTGCTCGAGCGTATGCCGTGACGGCCGGCTGGGATGCGGTGTTTGAAGGCGTCTATGCGGGCTATAAAACCATCGTTCCGGCTCGCCAGATGCTGACTGTTAGCGCTTCCTGAATGTCTTTTGGGGCTGGGTATCGCGGAGCAAATTTTCAGGATTGAACGGCTGTCGGGATGCGAAGATGGGGCATGCCGAGATTCAAAGTCTTCCTTCTCTTAGCCTGCCTGTCGATTACGTCGTTCGCCCAGAGTTCGTCGCCGGGACCGGTTGGTCATGAGCGCTATGTGATCGTTCCTTACGACTTGGACAAGGATCTGCTGGAAGTTTCCGTTGCGCAACTCGAGAGTTATTACGCCAGCCGCAAGTACACGGTGACACAGGTGATCGAGTGGCACCTCAAGCGCATTCATCACTACAACGGGATTTACCGGCCGGTGGAGCAGATTCTGGATAAAGAAGCGCTGGAGACGGCGGCGAAGGAAGACGCAGCCGGGCCGGAAGTCACGCGCGGCCCGCTGTGGGGCGTGCCCATAGTGATCAAGGCCAACACCAGCATCGCCGGGCAGGTGACGACGGATGGTTGGGCCGGCTACACGATCCCCGGGCATGAGCTGATCGCGCCTAAGGACGCGACGGTAGTGGCGCGGCTCAAGGCGGCGGGAGCGATTCTGATCGGGCATACCAACATGCCGGATTTTGCGGCCAGCGACACCAATCGCAGCAGTTCGTTTGGTCGGACGGGGAATGCGTACGATGTGCGATTTTCGCCGGGAGGATCTTCGGGCGGGACAGTGACGGCGGTGACCTCGAACATGGCCGTGCTGGGCACGGGAACGGATACGGGAAACTCGATTCGGATGCCGGCTGCGACATCGGCGGTGGTGGGAGTGTTTCCCACCCGGGGGCTGGTGTCGATTGCGGGGATTGCGCCGCTTGACTGGCTGCTGGACAACACCGGGCCCATTGCGCGCGACGTGACGGACGCGGCGATTGCACTGGATGTGATGGCGGGACTGGATGCTTCCGGCAAGCCCACGGCCGATCCGCTCGACGCCCGCACGGCGGAGGAGGCTCCAGAGAAGGCGCAAACCGGGCCGTACACCAACTACCTCAAGCCGGATGCGCTCAAGGGCAAGCGGTTTGGCGTGCCGGCCTTCATTCTGCGCGGGACGGATGTGCCGTTTCAGGGGATTGCTGCGGTGGTGCCTGAAGATGCTGCCGAGAAGGAAGAGCAGCGAACGGCAACTCCGCTGCAGCCAGCGACGCGGGCGGCGTTCATGAAGTCTCTCGACGGGCTGAGAGCGGCAGGGGCGGAGATTGTTTTCGCGGACGATATTCTGCCGGATTCTTTCCCAAAGACGGCGAGCCGGATCGGGACGCTGCCGTATGTGCGCGAAGGAACGGAAGGCTTTCTGAAGGAGTATGGGCCGGCGCAGTACCACTCGCCAGAAGACTACGAGAAGGCCGTCGGAAAGCCGCTCCCGGCAACGATCGTGGGTGCTTCGGCAAGTGTCGACAAGCGCGGGTTGATTGCTCAGCCCCAGGCGAAGATCGAAACTGATCCGATGGCCAAGGCGAACTACTTTGAGCCGCGAGCCAAGGCGCTGGCGATGTACATGGACACGCTGGAAAGGATGCATCTGGATGGGTTTGTGTATCCGGCGACGCAGATGCCTCCTCCCGATGAGACCATGCCGCAGAATGGCGAGATCAGCGGCGGGCCGCACAGCGAAACCAGCTGGGTCAACCAGATTGGCGTGCCGGCGGTGGTGGTGGTGGGCGGCTTCTATCCGGGCGGGCTGCCGTTTGGCCTCGAGATCTCCGCGCGGCCGTGGCATGACGGCGATCTTTTGGGCTGGGCCTATGCGTATGAGCAGGCCACGCATCATCGCCATCCGCCGGTGCTGGTGGAGAGCGGGCTGCTGCCGAATGCGCCGTAGGGAATGCAAAAATACCTGCCAGTAATGCGGATTTGCATTATAATCTGAGGTGAGTGCGAGGCTGCTGTAACATGCCCATACTGACCGTTACATCTCGGGGCCAGGTCACCTTCCGCAAGGATGTCTTGCAGCATCTCGGCATCGAACCTGGCCAGAAAATCTCTTTCGAGAAACTGCCGAATGGCAGGCTCGAACTCAAGGCAGATGACCCAAAACACACGATCGACGCGGTCATTGGCATGCTCGCCGGCAAGACGACAAAGGTCGCCACCATTGAGGAGATCAACCAGGCTGCCGAGGATGGCTGGGCTGGCCTGGTTTCGATGGAATGATGCGCTTGACGGTCGACACAAACGTGCTGGTGCGCGCCGTTGTTGCAGACGATCCAACGCAATCGCCCGTTGCAGCCAGAATCATGCGGGAAGCGGACACCCTTGCCCTGACGTTATCGTGTCTTTGCGAACTAGCCTGGGTGCTGAGGCGCACTTACAAGTTTCAGCGGTCCGAGGTTGCTTCCGTTCTCGAAGCGCTGCTGCAGGTCGGCAATGTGTCCACAAACCGCCCCGCGGTCGAGGCCGGTCTGGCTACCCTTAAAGCTGGCGGCGACTTTGCCGACGGGGTGATTGCGTTCGAAGGAGCCTGGCTGGGCGGAGAAACTTTCGTCTCGTTCGACAAGAAAGCTGTGTCGCTCCTTGCCGGACAGGGTGTCAACGCTAAAGTGCTGGGCTGATTGGCTGGTCCGGTGCGGGCGGATTGGGCGCGGCGAATCGCCAAGGGTGGGCTCCAAAGGTGCGGTTAGACTAAGGCTGTGAAACGCTTCGTCTTCTTGGCCGCCGCATCCCTGATCCTTCTTCTGCTCCTCATCCCCACCGAAGACATTGTCTGCCCGGAATGGGATGTCCTGATCACGGACACGGACGGACGACCGGTCGAGGGAGCGAACGTGACAGTGTTTTCACAGCAATACACAGTGGAATCTCATGATGTTGAGATCACAAAGCTGACGGGTAGCAACGGGCATGTTCATTTTTCTGCACGCCGCCTTCATTCAATCGGCCTGTTGAGACTCGTCGGTGTCATTCGCAATCTGGGCCAGGGTGTCCACGCCAGCTTCGGCGTTCACACGCACTTGGCGGCGAGCAAGGCGGGCTACGGCGACCCGAGTGCTCTTGACTTGTTTGCTCAAACGAACGGGAGAGCCGAGCCTCGGGGTCAACCGAGCAATCGTCCCGAATTGTGCTTATTAAGTGTCTGGCCGGATACGGCGGCTTCGGCTGCTCTTTTCCAGAAGATCCAGAAAAGCCGATCCTCCCTCTTAGACACTGAGTTCACGGAGTAGCAGGTGCTTGTGACGAATGCATTGCTGGTCACATTCGATTGAGTTGGCAGGGGCTGAAAGCCCGCCCAAAAATTGGACCTTCTTGGCACGGCTGAAGCCGTTCCCTGTTACAAAACCTCTAAAACCAAATTTGCTCTTCAAACGAAGCGGGGAAGCCGATCAATGGCTTCCCCGCTTTGCTGTTGGTTAAGGGTGAGACTTACTGCACTTCGCCGATGTAGACGCCGAAGGCAGGGAGCTCGACCTTGTCGATCGAGGCTGGTTCACTGGCGATTGGGCTCTTGAGTACTGTCTTCAGCTTTGTGCCCGAGACACCCGCAGATTTTGCGCTGAGGTCGATGGTTTGCGGCTCAGCGGTGAAGTTCGTGGCGACCACGATGGCCTGTTTGCCAGGGCCTTTGCGCACCCAGCTCAGCACCTTAGTGTTATCGGTGTTGAGCATGATGTTCTGCCCGTGGTCAAAGACCGGGTTGGTCTTTTTGAGCTCAATGAGCCTCTCATACCAATGGAGCAGCGAGTTGGGGTCGGCTTGTTCCGACTTCACATTGATGGTGGACTTGTTGGGCGGCACGGGCAGCCAGGGCTTGACGGTGGAGAAGCCGGCATACTCCGAGTCATCCCATTGCATCGGGGTCCGCTCGCCGTCACGGCCTTTGTCCTTGGGCCAGCCGGTGATGCCGACCGGATCTTTGACGTCTTCCTTGCGCGTGGGCGGAGTAGTTTTCATGCCGATCTCGGCGCCGTTGTAAAACAACGCTGCATCCTTGCTTGCGAACAAGACGGTTGAAATGACGCGGGTGATGTCGTCATCGTGCACGCCGTCGCCGTAGCGCGCATCGATGCGCGGGTTGTCGTGGTTGTCGAAGACGAAGAGCGGGACGTTGCCTTCAAGTCCGGTCTCGGCGTCGTTGATCTTGCTTCGGAAGGTGGCTACGTCCATCTTGTTGATGAAGCCAAGCTGGGTGTCCATGGGCAGCTCGAATTCCGGCTTTGCCTTGGTGCCGTACATGTTGAGCAAGTCTTTGATGGTAGGCACGTAGGTCTCGCCAATCATGATGCGGCGGCCGGGGAACTTGGTGGGCGGTACGCTGTCCATCACCTCGCGGATATGGCGGATGACGTCGTGGACTTCGGGCAGGTTATTGGTGCGGGCATCGTCGAGCGTCACGTCCCCGTAGGCGTTCAGGAAGGTCTTGCCGTTCTTGTCGAGGATCTCTTTGTCGTCGATCCAATTGGGATCTTCAAAGAGCGTCGTGATAGCGTCGAAGCGGAAGCCGGCCACGCCTTTGTTCATCCAAAATTTGAGAATGTCGTCGAAGGCCTTCTTGACTTCAGGGTTGTTCCAGTTGAAGTCGGGCTGCTCCTTGTAGAACTTGTGGTAGTACCACTGGCGGGTCTTCTCATCCCACTCCCAGGCGGAGTGGCCGAAGTCGGACTGCCAGTTGTTGGGCGGCTGGCCTTTGTCGGTCGCGGTCTCGCCCTTGCCATCCTTCCACACGTACCAGTTACGGTAGGGATTGTTGCGGGAGCTGCGCGACTCTTCGAACCACTTGTGCTTGTCCGAGGAGTGGTTCATCACCATGTCCATGATGATGCGGATGTTGTGCTTCTTTGCTTCGGCAACGAGCTTGTCGAAGTCGGCCAGGGTGCCGTACTGGGGATCGATGTTTTCGTAGTCGGAGATGTCGTAGCCGAAGTCGACCTGCGGCGACGGATAGATGGGCGAGAGCCAGATGGCTTCCACGCCGAGTTTCTGCAGGTAGTCGAGGCGTTGGGTGATGCCGTTGAGGTCGCCGATGCCGTCGCCGTTCGAGTCCTGGAAGCTGCGCGGGTAGATTTCGTAATAGACGGCGTTCTTCCACCAGTTTTCGAGGCTGGCCGAAGACGCATGCATGGTGGCGGGCTTGGGTTCGGGCGACTGGCCTACCCCGGGCAACGCCGCGAAGCCAAGCGCCAGGACTGAGGAGAGTCCGGCCGCGAGGAGCGCGGTTTTGAACTTTTGGAGCATTTGGATCATTGGGTGGTTCCTCCGAATGTCGTCCACGGCTCTGCTTTTTCAGGCTGCGGTCTGACTTGCCAAACCTAATCCATTTGCCGGGGTTTTGTACATGGACTCGTGGCACGGAGGATGCCGTCGGAAGCTGCACAGGACCGGTACAATGCGACGGTCGACGCATCACCGAATGCATCCTGCGGCGGACGGGAAAAAGTGAAAGTAGGACGAAGGAAAGCCGGCTAATTCGTCGCCTGGCTGGACGAGGCGGAGTCTTCCGTCTTACCCAGGCGGCTGAAATCGACGCCGAACTTTGGATGTTTGCGTGTGCCATCCACATGGATGGGCACGTCGGTTCCGGCGCCGTTTTTGCGCAGCCAGCGATCGGCCGGCTTGAGGAAAAAGCCTTTCCAGCCACCCACCACCTGCGAGAGTGACGCTTCAAGCCGGGCATCCCCCTCGAATTTCAACGTGCCGCCGTTGAAACCGTAGACCCCTTGGGCGACAATCTCGGCGCCAGGAACCTGATAGACGAGGTCCGGCAGTTGGAGCATGCCGCCGCCCAGTTTGAAATGCCCCTGCATGTCGGAGAGGATGCTGGTGGGATTGGTGGATTTTACTTCCTTAGGCTTGCCCTGGCCGCGCAGGCTGAGCTCTTCGATCTTTCCCTGCATGTTGGCGTCGGAAAAGCGCGCCTGGCTGATGTGGAAGTCGCCATCGAGGCTGAGCTTATCCATGACTTTGTCTTTCCCCGGCGGCAAGTGCAGGCGGGTCTTGCCGAGGGTGAGATTGCCGGTCATGAAAGGCTCCTCGCGATTGGCCGAAATGTCCAGGATGTCTTCGATTCGGCCGCGATCGACGGTGACATCAAGGAGGATGTCGTGGCCGTGTCCCTGGCCATCGGGGTTGTCGGCGCGCACCACCTTGCCCTGGGCAACGATATGGGTGTGGCCGAGCACGGCGTCGACCGGCTGCAGCCAGACGTCGCCGTTGGTTCCGTCGACGATGGCGTGAAAACGTGTATTCAGGGGTACTCCGGTGTCGAGGGTGATGCGCTCGAGGCGGAAATTCGGCGTCTGGGTCTGGCCGTTCACATCGATGCGGCGCAGTGTGCCGGTGTATTGGCCGGACGAGGAAAGCGTGCCGGCAATTCCATGAATGGTGCCAAGATCGGCGTGGTCGAATTGATAGCTTCCCCCCACCGGCAGTGCGCCGGGGTCGCCGGGTACCCAGGGGCCGAAGTGGCCGGTGGTATTTACCAGGCCGACGGGCTTGGCGTTAATGAGTTGAATGTCGTAGGCGACCGGGCCTCCGTGGCCGTCAGGAATGAGCGTGGCGCGGCGCACACGGAAGTCGAGCGGCATCTTGAGCTTTTTGCCGGGCTCCTGGGTGCGCTCGACTTCAAGCAGGGCGTCGTTGCACTCGATGCGACCGATGGCAATTCTGGGCAGTTGAAAGAGGCTGGAACTGGCCTGGTTCGCGGTCGACGCCTGGTTTTGAGCAGCTGCGGGAGTCGATTGTCCAGCCTCGCTGGTAGAGGCTGCCTGGCTGGCGGAACCATCGCCGCTCAAGGATAAATGCGGACGGTCTTCTTTGGGAGGAAGCAGGACCTGCACGCCTTCCACGTGGATCACGGAGATTTCGATGGGCTTGCCGGGATAGATGCGCCAGGAGGCGTGAAAGCGCATCTTGCTGACCACGATCCAGGGCTCGGTGCGCCAGGAGTTGAGTGCGGCGTTCAGCTCAGGAGTGATGGGCGTATCACTGGCGATGAGGGTCGATGGAGTTGCGGTGGGACGTTTGGTCGATCGGTTTCCGTCCGAAGGGCTGGGCTTGCGAGGCGCCGATGCCGAGGCGCCGGTCAACTCGGTGGGCAGCCAGATGCGCAGACCCTGGGCCTCGACCTGGAATCCGTCCACGATGGAAAGGTGCATGTCGTCGAGTTCGACGCGGGCGTGGAAGCGCTTTTGGAGATTGTCGATCAGGGCGGCGCGCAGCATGGGTTCAGCGCGACGGATAAGGATGGCGATGGCAGCGCCGACGACCACGAGCATCGTGAGCAGTATGCCGCCCACCCAGTACAGCCAGCGGCGACGGCGGCGGCGCACAGCAGGAGGGTCTGACCTGACTTCCGGAACTTCCCCTTCCTGCGTCATCGCAACCTCGCCTTCCTCTTCCCAAAACGTGCCTGCGGACTGGAGACCGAGGCCGTTGGCTCATCGACGAAAACTACACCTCGACAAGATGCGACTGAGCAGCCATGTGATTCAGCAGGACCTCCTGGAACATGGCCAGCCAGGTCGGATGGGCGGGCCATGCGGGAGCAGTGACCAGCTTGCCGTCGGTCACGGCGTCGGTGACGTCGATGGCGGCGAAGGTGCCGCCCGCCAGCTTCACCTCTGGTGAACAGGCCGGATAGCAACTGACGCGCTTGCCCTGAATGATGTCGGCGGCGGCAAGAATCTGCGCCGCATGGCAGATGGCGGCGATCGGCTTGTCGGCCTTGGCGAAGTAGCGCACCATGTCAAGAACCTGCTCGTTGAGACGCAGGTATTCCGGTGCGCGGCCGCCGGGAATTACAAGTCCGTCGTACCGCTCGACATGGACGTCGGCGAAAGTGGCGTTCAACACAAAATTGTGACCGGGTTTCTCGGAATACGTCTGATCTCCTTCGAAGTCGTGGATGGCAGTGCGAACGTGCTGCCCTTTTTTCTTGTCGGGACAGACTGCATCGACCGCGTGACCGACCATCTGCAGCGCCTGAAACGGCACCATGACCTCGTAATCCTCGACATAATCTCCTACGATCATCAACAATTTCGCGGTGGCCATCGGTTCACCCTCCTGGGACGATGATAATGCCGGCGATTGTGGAGGATGGTTTCATTTGGGACGAAAGACCGGTGCAAACTTTGACAGGCCGACGATACCGATTGCCGTTAAGACCGAACGGCCGGCCGCGATCGAGGATTGTAGTTGTGGCTTTCGGCAGGCAGGCGTTGAGAATTGCCAATGACCGTATCGAAAGTAAAACAACGGAATATGTGTCCTCCGCGGCGAAAGACGATAAAACGGTGTCTAACTCTGTATGACTGGAACGCGACCGCGTTTATGGCGCCACCCTGCGGTGAGGTGTAGGCTGAAAAACAGAAGCATGCGCAAACATCGAATCTCTCCCCTTCCCCTCCTCGCCGCAATCCTGCTCGCGATTGGCCCGGCTGTTGTGGTTCAGGCGCAAGCCATGAACAAGACCGTTTTGGTGCAGCCACCTGCCAAGGTTGGGCAGAAGCCTGCTAAAACGGCTGCCAAGCCCACCGCACCGGTCTCTGCCAAGACCAGTGCGCCTTTATTGCCCACCTCGTTCGCCGGATGGGAAGCTTCCGCGACGCCCGCGGCTGTGAAGGATCCTGCTCAAATGGATGCCGACGATGCCGCCGCTCTAAAGGAATATGGTTTTACCGACGGCATGCAAGGCAGCTATGCGCGAGGCAGCGAAACATTGAAAATCAAGACGCTACGATTCGAAGACGCCAGCGGCGCATACGGAGCCTACAGCTTTTATCGTCACTCTGGCTGGCCCCGCGAAGAAATTGGGGAAGGAGCGACTTCGAACCAGAATAGAGTCTTATTCTGGGTTGGAAACCTGGTCGTCGACGCGGAGTTTTCTCACGTTTCGGCCATGTCGGGCTCAGAATTGCGCGACCTAGCGGCAACTTTGCCTGTTCCTACGGGAAACAAGTCGCTGCCTCCGCCCATCCTGGGAAACCTTCCGCGGAAAGACATGGATGGCCAGACGACGCATTACGCGCTCGGTCCGCTGGGCTATACCGGCCCGCACGATCTAAAAGACTCGATTGCGGTGCTGCCGCCCAGCCTGGTTGGTTTTGATCGCGGCGCGGAGGCGGCTACGGCGACCTACAAGCTGCGTTCAGGACCGGCGGTTTTGACGGTGATCAACTATCCGACTCCGCAGATGGCTGCTACAGCGGAAAAGGAAATCGCTTCGTATCTCAAATCCGGTAACACCCCGGCCCATCCTTTCACCAAGTCTTTGCAGGACTTCAACCCAGCTTCTGTGGAAGTGCGCCGCAGCGGGCCCTTGGTGGCGGTGGTGAGTGGCGACGCCATCCAGGAGGAGGCACACCGTCTCTTGGAGTCGGTGCACTATGAGGCCGATACGTCGGCGATTCCAGGACAGACGGGCAATGAGATCCAGAAGACGGCGAAAATGCTGCTGGCGATTGTAAGCCTGGTGGTGGTCATGTTCCTGGCGGCGCTCTTGCTGGCCATTTTCCTGGGCGGGGGACGGGCGCTGTACCGGCGGATGCGCGGAAAGCCTATCTCCTCGGTCTTCGATGAGGAATTCACCAAGCTGGACCTGGGCTGAGCGAGCGGGTTCCGGGCATCGGACTGGGGAAAATCTCCTTGTAAAACGGGGTAGAAACGGGAGAAAAGCCCCCAATACCCAGTCAAACCGGGAAAGTCGAAGGCGAAGAAGTGGCGAATCTGAAGTCTTCTGAAATGGCAAATCAGCGATTCTCAACTTGTTCATTATCAGCTAGTTATCAGCCATCGGATTTTACCTTGACACCGTCGCCACCCACACCTACTATGGCGCCAGAAAGTTCTGATGGCCTTGCCTCCGTTGGAACTATTCTCCCTAAGGAGAAAGCCGCCCTTTGCCAGGCGGCTTTTTCCGTTTTTGAAAACAAGTTGCTGGCAGCACGTTGGGGATGGTTAGGGCCCCTCGCAAGTGCGGTGGAACCCGGCGAACCTTATGGCCTCAACTTTGTCCGCAGGAAGGAGTCTCGTTGACCAGGTCTGCACAGGCCTGGGACGCTGAGCGTCACGCAGCCAGCTTTACCTTCCCTCTCTGCGCCTGTAAAATACGGGAGGAGTTCGCCGACGTAGCTCAGTTGGTAGAGCAACTGATTCGTAATCAGTAGGTCGCCGGTTCAACTCCGGCCGTCGGCTCCAGACTTTTCACTGTTTCAGGTCTACGATCTTCCCCCTAAAACCAATTTCTTCTTTTTCAGAGCTCGGCTTCTGCACTCCAATTGTTTGCGATCAATGCGTGTGCGGGACTAGGGAATGTCCCTTGCTTGTCCCGAAGTCCCTACTCCGTCTAAACCTGTGATTGCAGCCTTGAGCTGCGCCAATTGAATCCCGAACATCGCCGTTTGAGCGGACTGCTCAAGCGCGCTTGCCAATACTGGTCGCGGACACTTCCCTGCCGCAGTATCTGCTCAACCCGCATTTCCTTGTAGAGGGTCATTCGCTCCCGAAGCTGCCTACCGACCCGCCACACACCAGGGAGCAAGAGCCACAAGAGGACAGCTCTTCTGTTTATACGAGCGTCATCATCAGCCGCGCTTAAGGGACGCGGTAGGCGAGATTGTCGAATTGAAGAGGCTGCTGAGACTTCGTCTCAAATGTCACGAAAGAGCTGGGGTCGATCCATCCTGTTCGAATGCGTTTTACTTCTCCGGGCGCAATCGTCCAGCTTGCCTTAGGCAGTTCAGGGCATCGGATGGTTAGCGTTGATTCGGCTGATCCGCCGTTATAGACATCGACCCCAACGAAGATACGAGGCGAGTAAAAGCGGAACACGGCCTGCTCCGCTTTGGAATCGCTCCAGGCCAGATTGAAGGTCCCGAAAGCGCCTTCCGGGGTGTGAATGCGCCACTGACCGTCACCCCAGTCAATGACTCCGGAAGGATACTGGCCTTTGAGCACCGTCCCGGCCGGCAAATGTGGGTCGTCAAAGCTGATCAGTACGGGCACTATCGCGCCGCCAGAGCCTTCGATATCGACGTTGCGGGCCTCATGGCGGATGCGCATCACCTTGGTGGAATCATCGAAGGTATAGCCGTTCGCTTCCAGATCTTTGCGCAACGCAAGGGGCTTTCCGTCTGCCGTCACGAAGTCGGGCTTGAAGTCAAGACGCAGAACCTCTTCAGAAGCCGCATCGAAAGTCGAGTATGTAACCGCGTTCGTGGCATATTCGACATGCGTCACCACAGACGAGCCGCCCAGCACGTGCGACTCTTGCGCAGGCGCCCACTCCGGCACCGCCCAGAACGAGTCCATCATGCGCCGTGGGCCGTCGGACAATTCGTCGGTGAACCACCACTGGGATGGCGGAAATGGACTGGGCGATTTGCCGGATAATCCCTGGAAATACGAGACCCAGTTGAAGGAGCGGTAAGCTGCATCGCGATAGGCTGTCTCGCCGGTCTTGGCATAGTAAAGAGCTTCGAGAGCCGCCAGTCTCGCGGTATGAGAGTCGCAGCAGTCATTTGGCGGACTGCAACAGAAGTTGATTCCATTGCCCTGTTCATTGGTGATCATCGCGCCGTGCACCATGTACTTGGGCCATTTTGGCGTAGTTTTCACCCACTCAATCAACTTCCGCGCATGCTCCTTCCATTGAGGATCTTTGTCTGGATGCAGCAGCACGTAGCGGGCAAATTCCAGTGGGATCACCTGATTCATGTTCCCCATGCTCGGCACTGTGTCTTCGAAGTAGCCTACCCATGTGTTAGTTGCTAAAGGAAATTTCTGAAACCAATCCCATGCGCCGTTGCGCACGCGCTGGTACTCCGCTGTATTTCCAAACCCGAGGCGGATCAACTCGTCGAATAACATCATCGGCTCTACGACATTGGCCGAGTAAGGGCCCATAGCGCCGCCCGGAGCCTTGCCGTCGCGCGCATAACATCGCACCGGCCACGGGGAATGCGCCTCATCGCCGGCGGCATAGTTCTTTGCCAGCGCTTCGGCACAGCGAATCGCTGCCCTGAGATATTTTGTCTTGCCCGTCAGTTCGTAGAGGCGGAGATATGCGTAGCCATCTTCCCCAACCACGTGCGGCTCGATATAGTCTTCACCGAGATTGCTCCAGCCGGTGTAGCGAAGCGCCCCAGGATTCGCGGATGCGTAGGGAACCTGCGACCACACATACCCCTCCGGCGTCAGGCCGTGCTCCAACTCGTAATCGACAAACGACTGTAAGTAAACCAGAGTTCGTGGATCACCCGAGTAAGCATACAAGTGCTCAAGGAAACCCTCCGTCATGGCGCGAAGGTAAGCGGTTGAGTTTGC
>CAILBQ010000184.1 GCA_903832475.1 uncultured Acidobacteriota bacterium
AGTAGGACGTAGACGATCCTGGCCTCATCGCGAAGTCCTCAATCGTTTCAGATCTCTACAAGGTGCTTAGGGGTTCGAACAATCTTGTCTTCCCCAACAGCAGGACGGCCGTGGAATTCTTCGCCGATCGACTAAGGCGCCGCTGCGAGAAGGAACAGGTTCCTAACGAATTTTGGCCCCATCACGGCAACCTATCCAAGGAGATCCGCGAGGAGACCGAGGCGGCCCTTAAGCAACGCGAGCGACCGGCGACTGCGATTTGCACATCCACCCTGGAATTAGGGATAGACATTGGCTCGGTTCGCAGCGTTGCCCAGATCGGGCCCCCACCGTCCGTTGCGAGCCTCAGGCAGAGGCTTGGCAGGTCGGGACGGCGCGCGGGCGAGCCTGCGATCCTAAGGGGATATTCGATTGAACGGCAACTGACCCCAAAATCATCGCTTTCCGACCAGCTTAGGGAGGGTCTCGTGCAGTCGGTGGCCATGATACGCCTCCTCGTTAGAGGTTGGTACGAACCGGTCCGCGATGACGGCCTGCACGCCTCAACGCTCGTCCAGCAAACCCTTTCAGTGGTCTCGCAGCACGGCGGTCTACCTCCTCGCGATCTTTGGCGCATCCTTTGCGAGCGCGGACCGTTCGCGACGGTTGGTTCCGAGACTTTCCTGTCCCTGCTCAGGGAACTCGGCCGCAAAGAAATCGTCTTTCAGGATCGGACGGGCCTCATCCTGCTGGCACGGACCGGAGAGCGCATCTGCGAGAACTACCAGTTCTACGCTGCTTTCTCGGCCGAGGAGGAATACCGCATAATGTCCTCGGGCAGGGTCCTTGGCTCGATGCCTATTTCCAGGCCGCTAGCTCCAGGCGGATCGATCATCTTCGGTGGCCGACGATGGTACGTGGTCTCCATATCGCAGGAGGATCTTCTGATCGAGGTAAGGCCGGGTTTGGCAGGCGCTCTCCCAGGCTTTGACGGGGCCACGGGGGCCAGCATCCACGACGCTGTGCGGGCTGAGATGCGGGAGGTGCTCCGCGGAAGGGATCAGGTTGCGTTTCTCGACAAGGTCGGATCAGGGCTCCTCCTGGAGGCAAGGGACGCCTACGGGAAGAACGACCTGGAGCGCGTCCGCATCAGGCAATCTGGCTACGAGACCCAAATGCTCACCTGGAGAGGCGACTGGGTGAACGACACCTTGCTGCTCATGCTCCAGTCGAGGGGCATCAGCGCGCAAAACGAGGGCCTCGTTATAAGCGTCCATAAAACTGATGTCTACGATCTGAAAGCAGCGTTAAAGGACATCCTCGAGGACACCCGGACCGGCGCGATCGAGCTTGCCGCTACAGTCAAGAACAAGGAACGCGAGAAATGGGACTCGCTCCTTCCAGCTGAGCTTCTCGAAGCATCATTTGCCTCGAGTCATCTTGACGTAGTAGGGGCCCGCTCGGCAATTGAGACGCTGCTTTTCGGAAGGAACGGTCGGCTCCAAGGCTCTGCGGATGAATCGCCAGGCGATGCAGGGTCGGGGGCCTCGTAGGGGCTCACCAGCGGTAGATTTCATATACCGCTCGAGGACTGGCGCGACTTTGTACCGCACAAGTTCCACCGGCGCCAATGGGTCCGACCGCAAGGACAAACTCTAATTAGACAATTCTGAAAAGCGGAAGAGAAGGATCTGTCAGCAGATTTCCATCCACTAGAGAAAATGATCCGAGAGCCTCTTCGGGACCTCCACATATACAGCAAGTAATTTGGGAGCGTCGATTCCGCCTGCCGATACCTCAATGTGATCAATGCTGCGGAGCTGCGGATTCCTGTGGGGGAGCGTGCTTGTAGGCACTTTATCACGGCACCTTGTGCCCGCTCCTGACTCCGGCAGCTCTCAGTTTTTTCGCATCCTGGGGTGTCAATAGGTACGCCACAATACGGTCCCCGTCCTTGGCAAGGATGGTGCCCTGGGTACCGACTTAGATTGAAAGAGGGGCATGGGTTATGGGTATTGTGTGGCGACTAGGCAGCCAGCGCCGGCAATTTGGCCCGTGTCCGGTGCGCGAGCGGCCTAAGTGCAAGCGGAAGGTGCAGGTTTGGGATGGGGCCATATTGCCCGGAAAAAAGCCGTGGCCGAAAACAAACATGTGGTCGCCGTAGAGGCGGATCACCGGTCTCGTCGCTTCCAAACCAGATC
>CAILBQ010000185.1 GCA_903832475.1 uncultured Acidobacteriota bacterium
CCGCGCATCGAGGTGCTGAATAAGATCGACCTGCTTACTGCGGAGGAAAGAAATGGGCTGGGGACACGGGCAAACGTCACTGTCTCGGCGTATACCGGAGAAGGTCTGGATGGGTTGCTGGCGGCGATCGATGAGGCGCTGACGGCGGATCCGCTGGTGGATGCGGAGCTGATCGTTCCGCAGTCAGAAGGCGCGGCGCTGGCGGCGATTGAGGCGGGGATGGTGATCCACAGTCGGGCGTTTGAGGGGGATCTGGTGCATCTGTCGGTGCGTGGACCGGCGTCGCTGGTGGGCCGGATACGGCAGGGACTAGCGTAGTCCGACACACGGATGATCGTTTTGAGAGCTGCCCGAGCTTGGGCGAACTTTTCCAGGATGTCGGAGCCTTCGCGGCCCAGATGGAGGGCAGCAGGCATTCGTTCGGGTGAATCTCGTGGGAGTTCATTCTTTGGAGGCAATCGTGGAAAAAGACAAAAGCACGTTTACAAGGCAGCAACCGCGGAGCGGATTGAGCGGTGTGTGGGACAACATTGTGGGTCCCGGGATGACAGTCGACGAGACCGCCATCGTGCTCACAGCTTGTGTGATTGGAACCGTTGTTTCAATTGTTCGGCTGGAAAGCCTTGGAACTTCTACGATGCCCTTGATCCTGGGTGCTGTTATGGGCTTCGACATCATTGGCGGTTCTGTTTGCAACGCTACAAGAACGACAAAGGCGTGGTACCACCGGCCGGGCCAAACCCCAGCGAAACACATGTTGTTTGCACTACCCCATGTTATTTACGTACTTCTGGTGGCGGAGTTTTTTCGTGGCAGTCGCTTCGATGTGAAGTACGCAGTTTTTCTCAGTCTGTTGATCCTTGTAGGCTGCGCCACGGTACTCGCTACCCCGAAGGCGATCAAGCGTCCGATGGCGTTCTTCGTCTATCTTGCGGGTCTAACGTCGGTTGGGATCCTCTTCATGCCAGCCCAGGGGCTAGAGTGGTTCGCACCTGCACTGATGTTGAAGTTATTCATTGGTCATCTCGTGCCTGACCCTGTTGGTCATCCTGTATGACTGACCTCAAGGTATCGCGCCACAATGTCGCCAAATAGGGTCATTCTCGAGGGGAAGAGCGCGCTTGGATGACGATTTTTCACAGGCTTGGCGAAGTGAGGATGGTTGCTTAAACTCTTGATGCGAAACGTCTCCAGTCCGTGAACACGCCAGATGCAGCCCGTGCCGGAATCCGAAGTGATCAGATCCCGCGTCATTTTGCCGCGCGAAAAGGGGTTGGCTCCGGCAGGCTTGGAGTGCGAATCCTGGAAATCACTTCGGGACATGGAATACAGGGGCACAGAACGGATTGGAAGTGGGGACAGGTGTCCACTGTTACGCCCGCTTTCAAAGAAGGCGTGTTTATGGGCAATAAGGTGGGCTGCAGCCGGCGGGAGTGGAGTTACTTCCCGAGGTCTGCAGCCCGCTGGACCCTGAGGTGGGTCTAGGTGATAACCTAAGTTTAAGCCCGTTTGACGCACATGCAACACAAATCTTTCCGGAATTGTTTGCATAAGATAACGGGATTGTGACACACGTCACGATGCGGTGCGGAGCGGTTCAGAGCTGGGCTTGTGCCGTTGACACAGGGTACTGCCCCTGTTACAAAAGAGTGTTCCACTGCGAAGTCTGCGGATCACCTCTGAGTAGAAAATTCATATCATCATGCAAGAAATCATTGGACAAGTCGGGACACTTCTGCTCGGGTCGCTCCCGACGCTGATCCTGTTTATTCTGCTGGTTTTGGCGTATCAAATCCTGGTTCAGGGTCCGCTGAGCAAGACGTTGCGGGAGCGCCGGGCGCGCACTACGGGCGCGGTGGAAGAAGCCGGCAAGGCAATCGCAGCGGCAGAAGCCCGCACGGCAGAGTATGCCAACAAGCTACGGCAGGCGCGCGCGGAAGTCTTCCGGATTCGGGAACAGCGCTTGAAGGAATGGGCCCAGCAACGCGATTCCGCGCTCGAAGCTGCACGCAATGCGGCTGCGGTGCGCGTTCTGGAAGCCCGGGTTGGCCTGGATAATGAGGCCGGCGTTGCGCGCAAGACGCTGCTGGCCAGCGCCGACCAGTTGGCCGAACAGGTTGTTCGTGCAGTAATGCCGGCGACTGCCGGGGGTTCCCGTTGATCGATCTCAAGTCATCCGCTCGAAGCTTTTTTCTTTCAATCCTGTTGATTGTCCTGGTTGGTGCAGGTTGCACCCCGGCTTTCGCCACCATGTCAGGACTTCCGTTCCCCAGGAGCGAAGCACCGAAAGCTCAGCCTGCCGTTCTGCTGGCGGCCTGGGACCAGCCGCAGGTTCCGCCTGACAAACCAGTGAAGGGCGAGACGAAGGCGGAAGCGAAGTCAGAGGCTGAACAGACGAATGCGTTTCGTCATTCGCCCACTGTGCAGTGGTTTGCCAATACCTTTCACGTCGACGTGGAATTCACGGCGTCGTTATTTGAATGGATCAATTTTGCGGTCATTCTGTTGGCGGTGGGCATTCCGCTGGTGAAGATTCTGCCCAAAGCACTGCGCAAGCGCACCGAAACTTTGAGCCATGAGCTGCAGGCGGCGCAGGCAGCGACGCAGAGCGCCAATGCGCGGTTGAGCTTGGTCGAGGCTAAGCTGGCGGGGCTGGACTCGGAGGTTGCCGCGATCCGCAAGCAGGTGGAAGAAGATATGCGCGACGACGAAGTGCGCGTCAAGGCTTCGATCGAAGAAGAAAGTGCGCGCATCGTCACCGCTGCCGAGCATGAGATTCAGGTAGCGGCGATGCAGGCGCAGCGCGGGTTGAAGCAGTATGCGGCGGACCTGGCGATCGATCGGGCCATGAGCCAGCTGACTTTGAACGCTGACACGGACCGGGAGCTGATTGCGGAGTTTGCGCGTGACAGCCGCCCTCAAGGCCCGGTGAAGAAAAGTGCGGCTGGAGGGCAGGACTGATGGCGGCCTTTGTTTCGCGATATGCACGCGCATTTGCCGATGTTGTTGCGGAGTTTCACCTGGATGCGGCTTCGGTGGACAAGCAGCTGGGCGATTTTCTGGCTTCGTGGGATGGCAGTCCCGAGTTGCGCGAAGTGTTTGGGGATCCTTCGGTACCGGCCACGCAGAAGATTGCCGTGCTGGACCAGATGAAGGCCAAGTTGAAGCTGGCGCCCCAGGTGCGGAATTTGCTGGCGGTGCTGACCGATCATGACCGTATCGGCGCGGTGCATGAGGTGGTCGAGGAATATCACAAGGAACTGCAGTCCCGTCTGGGCATTCATCAGGCCGAGGTGATTACGGCGCGGGAATTGAATGAGGCGGACAAGAGCTCGTTGCTGGCCCATGTGGCAGAGTTGGCCAAAGGACAGGTCAACGCGACGTTCAAGCTGGACCCGTCGATTCTGGGCGGCGTGGTGGTTCGGATTGGCTCCACGGTGTATGACGGCTCGGTGTTGGGGCGCGTGGAGCGGTTGAAGGAAGAGCTGGAGCGGTAGGTAATCCCACATCTTCCGCAAAAGGGCGGAAGTTTTGGGGCACCACGATGTCTCGATTTTCAAGATTCAGGGAAAGAACAGGAAAAAGTAGTCATGGCTCAAATCAAAGCAGACGAGATTTCGCAGATTCTTCGCGAGCAGATCGCGAACTACGATTCGAAGGTCAAGGTCGATGAAGTCGGCACGATCATATCGCTGGGCGACGGTATTGCGCGGCTTCATGGGCTGGACAAGGTCATGGCCGGCGAGTTGCTGTCCTTTCCGCATGGCATTGCCGGACTGGCGATGAGCTTGGAGGAAGACCAGGTAGGCTGCGTGCTGCTGGGCGATTATACGGAGTTAAGCGAAGGCGACGAAGTCAAGCGCACGGGGAAGATCCTCAGCGTGCCGGTGGGCGAGGCGATGATCGGCCGCGTGGTCAATGCGCTGGCGGCTCCGATCGATGGCAAGGGGCCAATTGCGACCACGGATTTTCTTCCCGTGGAACGCCTGGCGCCCGGCATCGTCGATCGACAGGGCGTGCGCGAACCCATGGCGACGGGTATCAAGGCCATCGATTCGATGATTCCGATCGGCCGCGGACAGCGCGAACTGATCATTGGCGACCGCCAGACGGGTAAGACGGCGGTGGTGCTGGATACCATCATCAACTCCGCAAAGAACGACCTGATTTGCATTTATTGCGCGATCGGTCAGAAGCGGTCTTCGATCGCCCAGGTAGTGCAGACGCTGACGGAAGCGGGCGCGATGGGGCACACGATCATCGTGGCGGCCTCGGCTTCTGAGCCGGCGCCGCTGCTGTATCTGGCTCCCTATGCGGCGACGGCGCTAGGCGAGTTCTTCCGTGATTCTGGACGGCACGCGCTGGTGATCTACGACGATCTGTCGAAGCACGCCATGGCGTATCGCGAAATTTCGCTGCTGCTACGCCGTCCTCCGGGCCGCGAAGCGTATCCCGGCGACGTGTTCTATCTTCACTCGCGATTGCTGGAGCGCTCTTCCAAGATGAGCGATAAGAATGGCGGCGGATCATTGACCGCGCTGCCAATCGTCGAGACGCAGGCGGGCGACGTTTCCGCTTATATTCCGACCAACGTGATTTCGATTACAGACGGGCAGATCTTCCTTGAGACCGACCTGTTCAACTCGGGCGTGCGTCCGGCGGTGAACGTGGGTCTATCGGTCAGCCGTGTCGGATTTTCGGCGGCGATCAAGGCGGTCAAGCAGGTTGGCTCGACGCTCAAGCTCGATTTGGCGCAGTACCGCGAACTAGCAGCCTTTGCGCAGTTCGGTTCGGATCTCGATCCTTTGACGCAGAAGCAATTGAGCCGTGGATCGCGACTGACTGAATTGCTCAAGCAGCCTCAGTTCCAACCGCTGACCTGGCAGCAGCAAGTCATCATTCTCTTCGCCGGTACGCAGGGATATCTGGACCAGTTCCAGGTCTCCGACATTCGGGCGTTTGAGGATGGCTTGTACAGCTACCTAAGTTCCGCGCAGAGCGCGCTGGTCGATGATCTGTCCAAGGCCAAGCAATTGACCGATGACATCAAGAAGAGACTGCATGACGCGTTGAAGGAGTATTCGGAGAATTTCAAGGCGAGCTTATCGGATAAGGCGAAAAGCTAAGAGCGAGTGGTAAGTGATCAGTGGTAAGTGGAAAGACGTTTAAACACTGATCTCGCCAGTCTTTTTGAGGATTTGCCTTTCACTTATTACTTTTCACTAACCACTAGGACTCATCATGGCAAGTGTTCTCGATCTTCGGCGACGCATACGCAGCGTGAAGAGCACGCGGCAGATTACCAAGGCCATGAAGATGGTTTCGGCGGCTCGGCTGCGGCGTGCGCAGGCGCGTGCCATGGCGGCGCGGCCTTACGCGCAGATGATCGCCAGCGTGCTGGTTTCGCTGATTCGGCGCATCGAGATCTTCGATCCCGAGACTGGAAACCTGCGGCATCCTCTATTTGCGACCCGGCCGGAGAAGCGTGTTCTGCTGATTGTGGTCAGCGGCGACCGCGGTTTTGCCGGTGCGTTCAACGGCAATATCTTCAAGGCGGCATTTCAGTTCATCGGTGGGAATGGCGATAAAGAGATCGATATCGAGTCGATCGGACGAAAGGCGACGGAGACTTTTCGCCGCCGTTACGCTGGCGCTGTTTACAACGAGATGCAGAGATCGGAAGAGCACACGTCTGAACTCCAGTCACTCCGTCTTATCTCGTATGC
>CAILBQ010000186.1 GCA_903832475.1 uncultured Acidobacteriota bacterium
AACTGAAAAAACTGGTACAGGTCGCGATGGCCCCCAATAAGGAAGTGCTTAAAAACCTCGAAGCAGGTAAAGACGATGAACTTTCAACCGTCTATACCAATATCGTTGATAAGGTTTATGAATATGCTTTAAGCAGCCCGACCCAGCACAGTGGAATACACCGCAGGCAAACCCATTTTTCAACGACAGCGGCATAGTACGCGAAGGGGCGGGTAGAGGGAAAGATCATTCTCTCTTTGAGTACATCGATTTATTAAACTTGCCGACCGCGCTCCGGTTTCTGTATAGTTCGTCTCCCAGAGACAGTATTCGTAATTCGGCTGCTCCTTTTGCTGCGAGCGACCTGAGTATGCGAAATCGTCGACGATCAATTCACCGCATCCTTTTAGGGAGTTTTATGGACATCGTTTACCGCCTGCGGTTCCTCAGCCGCACCCTGCTCCTGCTGGCAAGCGCCGTACCCTTCCTTAGTGCGCAGACGATTCACCTCTCGATCGATTCTTCCAAAGCAGGAGCGACGATAGATCGCAACATCTTCGGCCAGTTCGCCGAAAACCTTGGGCATGGGCTTTACGAAGGCATTTGGGTCGGCCCTGACTCCTCCATTCCCAACACGCGCGGCATTCGCAAGGACGTGGTCGCCGCACTGCGGGAACTTCATGTGCCTAACGTCCGCTGGCCCGGCGGATGCTTTGCCGACCAATATCACTGGCGCAAAGGGATCGGTCCGCGCGACAAGCGCCCCGCCACGGTGAACTCTGCCTGGGGTGACGTCATCGACACCAACGCCTTCGGCACCGATGAGTTCATGGACTTCATCCAGCAGATCGGCAGCACGCCTTACGTATCCGTGAACGTCGGTTCAGGCACACCGCAGGAGGCTGCCGAGTGGCTGGAATACATGACCGCTGCAGCGCCTACCACCCTTGCCAAAGAGCGCGCCGCCAACGGCCATCCAGAGCCCTACAAAATCGGCATGCTCGGTATTGGCAATGAAAGCTGGGACTGCGGCGGTGCCATGACGCCCGACTACTACGTGAGCCAGATGAAGGTATACAGCCGCTTCGTGCTCAATATGAATCCCGCGCAGCGCGGCAAAGACCAGATGCTCAAGATCGCTGTGGGTCCAGGAACTCCCGATACGGAGTGGACGGAAGCCGTCATGAAAGCCTGGAACAAACACAGCTGGGCGTGGAATATCAACGGCCTTTCGCTGCATTGGTACACCGTCCCTAACGGCTTTCCGCCCTCCACAAAATCTGAGAATTTCAGCCTCGATGATTACGTGAAGTCACTCAAATCGACGCTCTTTATGGAAGATTTCCTGCGTAAGCAGGAAGAGGTCATGGACAGGTACGATCCAGACAAAAAGGTAACTCTGAGCGTCGATGAATGGGGCGCCTGGTACGCGCCGCTCAGCGGTTCCAATCCGGCATTCCTTGTCCAGCAGAACAGCATCCGTGACGCCATTCTCGCCTCGTTGAACCTGAACATCTTTGCTCGTCATGCGGGTCGCGTTCGCATGGCCAACATCGCGCAGATGATCAACGTGCTTCAGGCAATGATCTTGACGGACAAAGAGAAACTGGTCCTGACCCCCACCTACTACACCTTCAAAATGTACGTTCCTTTCCAGGACGCAACCTTCGTTCCCGTGAGCTTTGACGCTGGTAACTACACACACGGCGGCGTGTCGCTGCCTCGCGTTGATGCTATGGCCGCGAAAACGCAGGACGGAAAGCTGCTTCTTGAAATGACCAACCTGGATGCGGAAAAACCCGTCAACATCGATGCGGACCTGGCCGGCATGCAAGCAAGATCGGCCACAGGAGAAACGTTGACGGGAACAGCAGTGGACAGCATCAACACCTTTGATGCTCCGAACAGGGTAACGCCAAAACCGATCGTTGTTAGGGTTGAGGGCGGCAAGCTTTCCGTCACCTTAGAGCCAAGATCCGTTACCGTCATCTCCATCGAGCAGTAATCCCGCGATGTAACGCGGACCTGGAGATAACCGAGCATGCTTTCGATCAAGAAATCGCAGCAGCGTGGACTTTCTGGCGGAGACTTCTCAGTCCAGTACCATCACCGTTTGCCCATTCAGTGTGAAGATACATTTCTATCCGGTGAAGTAGCCGGCCATTTCCGAAAGGCTCCTCCGATGAAAGCAGTGAAGTTGTTTCTCGCGTGCGCAATTACCTTGGCCGGCGCGACTGGATCACGCCTCACGGCTCAGGTGCAGACGATCGTTCCCGACGTCGTGCCTGGCGCAAAGCCCGTAACAGTCGAGCACATCAAGATTCACAGCCCTGCGATGGAAGGAAATCTGGAAGGCGAGGCCGTGGATCGCGATGCGATCGTGTTCCTGCCATCCAACTATTCCAGCGATACGTCGCGCCGCTACCCGGTTGTCTACGCCTTGCACGGCTACTTCATTGGAGCTGAGCAGTGGTCGCACGAGATCCATGTGCCACAGACGATTGAGGGAGCTTTCGCGCAGGGCGCCAAGGACATGATCGTCGTTCTGCCCGATTCAAAGACCATCTACAACGGATCGATGTATTCCAGCTCCGTTACCACAGGCGACTTCGAGCGCTTCATTTCGCACGATGTCGTCGCCTATATGGACGCCCACTATCGCACTATTCCTGAACGCACCAGCCGCGGCCTGGTGGGTCATTCGATGGGCGGATACGGAGCCTCGCGCATCGGCATGAAACATCCCGATGTTTTCGGGGCGCTGTACATCATGAGTCCCTGTTGCTTGACTCCAATGGGAGCCGGAGGTCCTGGACCAGCCGACAAGATAAAGGAAGTGGCCATCGCCAACGAACAGAAAATCGCAAGCGCCAAGTCACCTTCCGACGCTGCTTCCCTTCTACCTGGCTTCGGTGCAGCTCAGCTTGCCACGGCGGCCGCGTGGGCTCCTGACCCGAAGAACCCACCCCTTTATTTGGATCTGCCGACAAAGGATGGGGTACCGGTGCCGGAGGTGCAGGCCAAGTTCGCCGCCAATGCGCCCTTGGTGTTTGTGGATCAATACATCGGAAATCTTAAGCAGTACCGCGCCATTGCCATGGATGTCGGCGATCAGGACGGACTGCGCATCGATGCTGGCAAGCTTCACGATGTGTTTAACAGATATGGAATCGCAAACAGCTTCGAGATCTACCCCGGAACCCACACCAGTGCTGTCGCTGATCGGTTTCAAAATCATGTTATGCCGTTTTTCAGCAAAAACCTCTGCTTTACTGAGGGCTGCAAATAGCCTTCCGTGAGCACAAAACAGGGTGAAGGGATACCGCGGGCCGTCAAGGGTTGTACGAATCTGTCGCTGCCCAAGACCTGCATTTCTACAATCCTGCAAGCCTTAACAGGAAAAACTGAATCAGCAAGCGTAACGTGTTCGTTGTCTCGCAAAAGAACTCACGACTGGCATGTGATCTAGGCTGCAAGTCAGTCTGTGTGTCCGGTTGCCGTTCGACCTGCCCCCTAACTGCCCTCAGGACCGGTGCGGCTTCCAATTCCATGACGGACGGTGTCTCTTGGAATACGCAAGTTGGTGGGCCGTCTTGGTCAATGCAGTAGAAGTACATTTAGACGACCCATCTTTATGATTTGCATTTTCATCTGTTTGTTCAGCCCGAAATTCTCGACCAAAATTCGCCCTACTCCATCCGCTCGCGGTCGAAATCTTTCCAGACCTTGTCACCATGACCGCGAG
>CAILBQ010000187.1 GCA_903832475.1 uncultured Acidobacteriota bacterium
AGAGAGGAAAAATTGTTCGGAGCTAGTCCGTTGTAGGAAGCAACGATTGAATGGGTTCCGGCAGCAAGCAGGTTGGTGTCGAAGATCGCGATGCCGGAGGCATTCAACGTGCCGTGGCCGAGATTCTTCGTGCCATCGCGGAAGTTGACAGTGCCTGTCGGAACGTGGCCGGGGCAGGAAACGGTGGCGGTCAGATGCAGAGTCTGACTGGACAGCAGGGACAAGCTGTTCGCCTTCAAAGCTGTCGTTGTCGCAAGGCTGGGCTCGTTGGCTGTCAGCGAGGCGGCAAAGGACGCGGCCCCGTAATGCGCGTCTCCGGAGTAGGCGGCGACGACGGAGTGCCCGCCGGCGCGGAGCGCGGCTGTTTGGGAAGACGATAGGTTCAATGTGGCCGATCCCGCAGTAAGTGTCATCGCGGAGACGTACTGCTGGTCGAGGTAGAAATCAACCTGACCGCCGGGTTCTGGCTGGCTGGAGGTGGGAGCACTGAGAACAATGCTGATGCCGATCGCCTGTCCGAGGGTCGCATTGGCCGGAGTGACGGTCAGTTTGCCATTGGGTGTGATGGTCAAATCGCCGGCAACGGAGCTTTGATTGAGCAGCACAGCGAGGGTGGTGTCCAAGGTATTGGCGACCGTGATATCCGGGTAGCCGTCGTGATTCAGATCTGTCACGATGATGGGACCGAGATTGGCGCCGGCGACCAAGTGCTGCTCCTGGCCGAAGGTCCGGTTGCCGGTGTTGAGCAGCACAGCGATGCCGTTGCTATCGTTCAGAATGAGGTCGGTCTTGCCGTCCTTGTTGACGTCGGCCGCCGACACGTTGGAGTAGGGATGGGAGATGGGATAATCGACCTCCGGGGAAATTCCGCCTTTCCCGTCTCCGTAATAGATCGCGATCTGCCCATCCAGGAGCGTCAAGTCGGCGTTCCCATCTCCATCGATGTCGGCAATGACGGTGGGCTGAGCGTTGATGGAGGTGAAGTTGACTGAACTGATGGTAGTGGGGAGGGTCAGTTCGCTGGCGAACTTGAATGCGCCGGTCCCGGTGCCGAGCCAGACCTCCATATCGCCGCAGTAGAGGACCACGTCGGGAATGCCGTCATGATTGAGATCGCCGGCCGCGACGAGGTAGCAAAGGGAGAGGCGCAGCGTGGTGGTCACGCTGCTGTAACCTCCACCTTTCTGCGCGATGTAGGCGGTCATGGTACCGGGAGAGATGGTGTCGCCGCTGGTCACCTGAAGGAAGTCGGGAAGGCCATCGTTGTTCAGATCGAAGGTGGGGAAATAGGCGGGGATGGTGGAGAGTTCCTGAGGAGCGCCAAACGTACCGTTGCCGTTGCCGGCCAGCGCGTAATCAAACGGCCCGTTTTCGCCGGCGGGAAATGGTCCGTTGAGGATGTCGACTTCACCGTTGCCGGTGAAGTTGCCCGCAGCCAGAATGGAACTGGGGTAGAAGCCGGTGGGATAGCTGGTGTTCTGATCGGTGAGCAGGCTGAAAGTGCCGTCGCCTTTGCCTAGCAGGATGCGCGGATCATAGGCGGCCACGCCGGCCGCGATGTCGGGGTGATTGTCGGCATTGAAGTCCGCGACAGCGATGGCTTTCAGAGGGTGTCCGACATCGTAAGACGCGGGCCCACCACTTGCTTCGGGAACGAGATCTTTCAGCAGAACGATTCCGCTGTACACTCCGAGGGCCAGATCCTGACTGGCCGCTGAGGTGAACTTGCCGAGCGCGGAATCGAGGAACGTCGATGGCCCGCCGACAAATGTGGAAGGCGAGGAATACTTGCCTCCCGACTGGCCAAAGAAGACTGTCGCGCCCTGATCGGAAAGAGCCACGAGGTCGGGAAGGCCGTCGTCATTCACATCGCTGACGGCGACCAGATCGGAGTTCTGCGGGACGGAAGATACCAGGGATGTGAGAGCGCCGAAGGTGCCGTCCGACTTTCCCGGCAACATGGATATCTGGAAGGATGTTTGGCTGGTCGCGTTGTCAATACTGTAGGTGGTCGCCACGATGTCCGGATGACCATCCTTGTCTACGTCGGCGAATACGACGTTCCGAGAGGTAGCGGGCAGTTTATAGTTGACGCCCGCGGCAAACTTGTCGTTCCCTTTGCCGAGGTAGACTGTGGCTCCGGCGCCCAGCAGGCCAAAGACGACCAGGTCGGACTGGCCGTCGCCGTTCAGGTCCGCAACAAACACTTGGTAGGGATAGTCGAAGCTTTGCAGACTGTTCACCGAGGAAAAGTGGCCCTTTCCGTCGCCGTTCAGAATGTAAATGGAGCCGCCGGAAGCATCCGGGACGACCAGGTCGAGGTTGCCGTCAGCATTGAGGTCGGCTATGCCGAGAGGCCCGCCGGTGAAGGGTATGCCTCCCGATGTATTGGTCGCAACGAAGGTGGAGAGGAGAGGAGCATGGAAAGTGCCATCGCCGTTGCCGAGCAGCACCGCGATGGTTGCCGTTGCTCCATTGCTGCCCATCACGATGTCAGGGATGTGATCGTTGTTGACGTCAACGATGTTGACTGCGCAGGCACAGATGCCGAGCGGCATGGGGATGACGGCGCCATTGGAAAACGTTCCGTCGCCGTTGCCGAGAAGGATGTGGACGTTGGCGCCAGAAACATTCGCATAGCCGATGTCGGTATAGACGAGGTCCAGCTTGCCGTCACGATTCAAATCGGCTGCGGCCATGGTTTGAGGATCGAATGGCGTCGAGGTCAGCGGTGGATTTTGGAACAGTTGCGCATGGGCAAAAGCCGGCCACAGAACGAAGGGCAAGAGCACCTTCAGCCAAAACGAACGCATAGGTCGAACCTCAAAAAAGTAAAGCTGGATAAGCCGAGTAAGAATAGCATCCCAGTTGCTACAATCGATTGACTCTCCGTAACTCCCTCGAAATTTCCTGTAGTTTTTGGAAGAAGAAGCTATGTGTCCGCCATGAAGAACATGACCTTTTTTTCGTCCA
Source organism: uncultured Acidobacteriota bacterium (assembly GCA_903832475.1). GTDB lineage: Bacteria > Acidobacteriota > Terriglobia > Terriglobales > Acidobacteriaceae > Acidicapsa. Next base: position 2,974 of record CAILBQ010000187.1, read on the forward strand.
AACGGGTAACTCCCGCAACGGCCAGATTGATTAACAGCAATTTCATTTCCTGAATTCAACTGCTTGTCAGTCGGAACGAGGTTTCATACGGAAGCCTCGAACAAAGACCGGATGGAACGGCGGCAGGACAGCGAGGAACATCGACAGTGCGAAACGTAAGCGAGATTACAGCGTGGACCTGGCTGGGACGAAAGACAGCGGTACTGTTGTCGGCGATGGCGCTGCTGACGGCTTCCGGTTGCGGCGGGGGCGGGGGCGGGTCGACGCCTCCGCCACCGCAGCCGGATTTCTCGCTGCAGCTTTCCAGTGCGACGGCCTCGGTCAATGCCGGCAGCACCACGCAGGTCAGCGTTTCGGTTGTTCCCAGCAACGGGTTCACCGGGTCGGTAGCAATCACCGCTACCGGTCTGCCGAGCGGGGTGACGGCCAGCGGGCTGAGCGTCGCGGCAGGCGCTTCCGGTGTGATTACGGTGGCGGCGATGACCGGAGTTTCAAATTCGACATCGACGGTGACCATCACCGGCACGCAGGGAACCCTGACGCATAGCGCCGCGCTGCAACTTACGGTTGTTCTGCCGCCGGGCACAGTCACGGTGTCCCCGTCCACGCTGAATTTCGGCAATGAGCCCGTTTCTGATACTGCGATCAGCCAGATGGTGACGGTGCAGAACACTTCCGTCTTCACGGTGAATGTGAGCACAACAGCCATCAGCGGCACCAATGCGGGAGACTTTTCGGCGCAGTCCGGCCAAAGCAGCTGCGGCAACCTGGGTGGCGGGGCATCCTGCAAGATTGCCGTGAGTTTCACGCCGCAGGCACTGGGGCCGCGGACCGCGACGCTTTCGATCACCGACTCCGCCAGCGGCTCGCCTCAGACGGTTAGCCTGAGCGGAACCGGCACGCCAACCAACAAGCCGCCGACGCGCTCGCGCTCGAACTATGTGCGCACCGACGCGGTGACCGAATACTTTGGGTATTCGAGCGTGAACTTTGAGGTATTCGATCCGGTCATGAAACGGTTCTTCGTGGCCGACCCGGCGGGCAACGAAGTCGACGTGCTGGATGCGCAGACTCAGACTCTGCTGGCGCGCCTCGTGATTCCCGGCGCAACCTCTATCGATGAAACACCGGACCACAGCACCCTCTGGGTGGCCACGGAACAAAGCGATCTGTACACCATTGACCCGGTGGGGATGACGGTGACCAGCCGCGTGCCTAGCGGCCAGATTGGCCCTTACGGATATCCGGCGGCCGGGGTGCGGGTGCTGGCAAATGGGAACCTGGTTTTGCTGGGCGGACCGGTGACCATCGATGGAACGCTGGGCTTCGCCGTTTGGAACCCTTCGGACAACTCCATCACCATGTACGGTGGCGTACCGGCGGGAAGCGGCGGCACGGCTCTGCCCAACTGCGTAGCCATCGGCGCCTTTACCCTCACGGGCGACCGGACAAAGATCGTTGAAGGCAGCATCCTGAGCGATGGAACGCTTTGTGTCCTGGACCCGAGTACGGGATCCTTCCTCACTGTTTCCAGCGGGCGGGAATTTCTGTTTTCGGTGGGGGTGACACCGGACGGGAAGTCGATCCTGGTGCCTCTTTATCCCAGTACGGTCGCGGTTTTTGATGTAGCGACGCTGAACCAGACAACCAGCTTTACGGTGGTAGGGGACACGAGCTCCGCGGCGTCGCTGCTGGTCAGCCCGGACTCGAAGACGCTATGGATGGCGGCGGGCGGGGATACGGTCGCCTATGATCTAGCCACGGGATCCCTCAAGGGCTGGGTGCCCGGACCGTATTTACCGCCCATCTCCAGTGGAGGAGCGGGAGGGCCGATCAATTCACCTTCCCTGCAAACCTTCGACAACACCGGGCTGATTTCCGGACCGATGGAAGAGGGCGTTGGCTTTCTGGACACTACAGCGATGGTGGCAGGGCAGCCGCCATTTACATTTGCCAACGCTTACCTCACGCCGGCAACGGGGCCGTTGGCTGGAGGCACCCAGACCACCTGGGTGGGCACCACCGCCGCCAATCTTTCCGCTGTGTATATCGGATCGACGCCGGCTACGTCGTTCAGCCAGGCACAGGATGGAATGTTTACGGCCACTTCTCCAGCGGCCGCAGCCGAGGGGCCGGCAACGATCTATGCGCTGACGTCCGATGGCGACGAGCAGTTTGTGCCGGATGGCTTCAGTTACGGTCCGACAATTCTGGAAGTCACGCCCAACGTTTCAGTGGCCGCGGGCGGGGGAACAGGGATTGTCTACGGTTATGGGTTCGGGTCAGCCGCGTCGTCGACCATCCCTACCGACTTGACCGTCACCGTAGGCGGCAAGTCTGTTGCCGTGAACGGTTACAGCGACAACGCGTATGGGGTGGGAAGCCCGCCGTTCCTGCTGGAGGCGTTTTCGTTTCAATTTCCCGCGGGCACGGCCGGAACGAATGCGGACATTGTGGTCACTACGCCTGCCGGCACAAGCACAGCGTCCGGAGCGGTGAGTTATGTGCCGCAGCCGGTGCAGTACCCGTTGCCGTCGGCTTCACTGGCACAGGGAATCTATGACTCAAAACGGGATGTGTATTACTTCACCGATGCCGCGAAGATCCAGGTGTTTTCGCGCACGAAGGGCAAATGGCTGAGTCCGATTGCGATGCCCGTTGCGCCCACAGGCCTGACACATCGGTTATGGGGCTTGGCCATCTCAGCCGACGGCAGCAAGCTGGCGGTCGCGGATGCGGGGGCGCAGGTACTCTACCTTCTGGACCCGGACGCTCCTGCTTCGGTAAAGCAGTTTCTCGTGGTTCCGTATGCCTCGGGCAGCCCGTACTCGGGCGACGTGATTTCGTCGCCGATTGGACTGGCAGTGACCAATGCCGGAGTCATTTATTACTGCACCTCGGTGTATGGGGGAAGTGGTTTTTCGGGACTCTTCAAACTGGACACATCCTCCGGAACAACTTTGGATTACGGCCTCGATGCCGACGACGACAGCGAGACCCGTGTGGCGCTGACCGCGGACGAATCGCTGTTGTATTTCAACGACACAGGGGATGCAGGATATCCGGTTGTCATCGATACGGCGACAGATGATTTGATCTTCAACGGACAGTATCCCGGTGGAGACGATGACCTGGCCCTGGCAGCCAATCAGCAGGAGATTTCCTTCCCCGGCATCGTTTACGACAGCAACTACAACCCGCTCGATTACTGGACTCTGAACGACCGCGAGATCCAAAACACACAATGGGTGTACGGGATGAAAGCCAGCCCGGACGGCAATCTGATCCTGCAGCCCAGCGTAACGGGACTGGACGTTTTTGATGCGCACGCGGGAAAGTTGTGGACGCGGATCGCCTTCCCTTTCTCTCTGGATGAAAACTACGATGCGCTGGTCAGCGATGGTGTCGATAATGTGCTGGTTGCGATCACGGGAACGGCCGGGGACGGCGTCGCCGTGGTGGACCTGAGCGGACTGGCGGAACCGGCTCCGTGGCCGTTTGTGAAAGGACGGCGCGGGGAAAACCGATTCGGTGGCCTTCATCTACAGAAGCGAAGTGCCGGAACAGTCAACAGGCCGACGGCGGCTGAAGGCGCGGTACCCGTTCCATCGCTGGCGCAGGTGCGGCGCGTGCCGCACAAGGTTCGCGGCGTCATCCTTGCGCCTCACAAGGCTGCAGTTCCTGCTTTTGCGCACAGCGAGGAAGCCATGCGCAAGGGCGTGAAGTTTGTCGAAGTTCAACCGGATCCGGGGCAGCGACTCATCCCTGCTGCAAAGTAAGGCGACGGATATCGCACGGATCGCACAGGATTCGCGCGCCGATGAAAGAAGATTCCCCCGCGACCTGCGGGGTCGAAGCTGCGCTCGGCGAGCGCGTGGCCCGGGGGCGAGCCGACGTCCCCGCGGACGTCCATTCGCGAG
>CAILBQ010000188.1 GCA_903832475.1 uncultured Acidobacteriota bacterium
CGGATACGTTCCCACGCAGACCGAGCCGCCCAGCTTAGCCGTGCTGGAACCAGGGCCGCAATGAATCACGTCCGCTGTGCCCGTCGCCGAAGGAGCCGTGACCAGCCAATCGGTCGTGTCCGGACCCGAATTGAAGATCGTCAGAGTGGCTAAAAGCGAAGGAGCTTCTGAACCAGGGTAGCAGGAGCCTGGTGTTGTCGGAGGGTTGGGCAAAACGTAGGGACAAGTGAAGGTCGCTGTCGCGGTCACCAGAGACCCATCCGGATTCTTTGCTTCCGCGATGACCACGGCTGCGCCGCTGGCCGCCGCGGTAATGACGCCCGCCTGCGCCCCCGTCACGCCTGTCGTGTTGATGGGGAAGTCCAGCGGATCGGAAGAGATCCAGGTCAGGCTCGGGTCGTTGGTCAGGTCCTTCACCGTAGGCGCCGTCGAGAACGTACCAATCGCGATGAACTGGCCGGTATCGAGCAGGTTGCCTACCGAAACTGCCGCGGGGATGATGGCCAGCGAGAGCAGCGGTTCGGGCGCTGCCGCGGTGTTGATGGTGACCGAGGCGGTCGATGTCACCGCACTTCCGTCGGGATTGGTCAGCTTGGCCGTGATGGTGGTCTGTCCCTGGCTGACGCCGCTTACCAATCCGGCATCGGTGTTGGGATAGCTTGTGACGCTGGCAATCGTAGGCACACTCGAGGTCCACACCACCTGAGGAGAATTGGTGACATCCTGCTGGAGGCCGGTGCTGCCCGAAGTAGCGAGGGCGATAAACTGCGCTGTCTGGCCGGTGGCCGAGAGCGATTGGACGCCGGGGCTGATGGAGATGGCCGTGAAGGGCTCGGAAGCACCTCCCGTGACGGTGAACGTCGCCGTAGCCGTCACCACGGAGTTGTCAGGATTGGTCGCGATGGCCGTGATGGTCGTCGTGCCTTGATTGACGCCCGTCGCCAGTCCGGCGGAGCTGATGGTGGCTACCTGCTTGCTGCTCGAATTCCACGCGACCTGTCCGGTCACGTTCTGCGTACCGCCCGTTGAGGTGGTTCCAATGGCTAGAAACTGCGAGGTCTGGTTGGGCGCCGACACGACCTGGGAGCCGGGGAGGATGGCCAGCGCAACAAGCGCCGATCCTAGGTTCCCACCGCCGCCGCTACCGGTCACGGTCAAGGTGGCTGAGCCGCTCACGGTGCCGCCAAAGCCGTTGGTCGTCGCCGTGATCGTGGTCGTGCCCGAGCCTACTGCCGTGGCCAGGCCCGACGCACTGATGGTCGCGACGGCCGGCGAACTGGAAGCCCAGGTCACAGAATTTGTCACATTTTGCGGGGCATGCCCGGCATGGCCGACCAGGGCCGTTGCCGTGAATTGCACCGTCTGCCCGGAGGCCAGCGACTGCGTTCCCGGCGTCACGCTGATGGAATCAACCTGGCTGTTGTTGCAGCCGATAAACGGAACGACCAGACTGGCCAACAACAGAACTTTTCCCAAGCTACGAGCAATCATGAGGTTCTCCTGAAACTCAAAGCCTCTGGCACGTACGCAGGCAGACCTGTTCCCCGGCCACAGCTTTCTCCCCCTCCTGTCTGCAACCCGCTTGCCACTCCCTAAAAAGGCTTCCGCTCCTACAATCAGTAACTTAGCTCGTTACTCCAGGAAAAACTGTAACCGCGCGTAGACACGAGTCCCATAACGGCCACATCCGGTTACAGGCCGAGCGGGTCTTTCGCTTCGCGGAGCCGTCTGAGACCTGCGCGACACGAAAACGCGAATAATTGCGCGCCAGATACATTTGTATAGGGCAGTACCCGTCACCAGCACTGCCTGCCAGGACGCGCTCGTGCAGCCGTAACTGCATAAGTTTGTTAAACCTACAGAAAGCGCCGCAATACCGCCCGACAGCTGGGCGGGTCGCTCTGCGAACGCCGAATTGTTCCACGTGGAACAATTCGGATTAGAAGCGCTTTTCGGCGCATCCGGCTGGGACTCAGGCCGGATCGGAAGGCGCCGATTCAACATCTCCCCCGGGCCGGCGCAGAACATCCAGGACGCGTCCAAATAGCCGGTTCCGCATCTCGAACCGCTCCGCTGCCCGCGTCACATACCGCACCAGCACGTCGATCCCCGACGCGGATGGCCGCAGGTTCACCGTGGCGTCCGCCGAGAACTGGCTCAGCCCGTCCGATCGCGAGCCGCGCTTCCACTCCTGCTCCGCCACCCGAGCGTCCTTTGCCGTCTCCTCGATCACCGCCTTATGAATGCTCTCCACCATCGCGTAGGTATCGTCCGACGCCGGCACGCTGACCGAAATCTCGTCCCACATCCACTGGCCCGTCGTCGAGAAATTGAAATATTGCCCGCGGATGGCAAAGCTGTTGATGAAGGTCACTCGCCGGCCCGTGGGATGCCCCTGATCCGTCCAGTTGCCCGTCTCGAGCAGGGTGGTGCGGAACAGCCCTATCTCCGTCACTTCCCCGCCGACTCCATTGATCTCCACCCAGTCCCCCAGCCGGATGCCGCTCTTTCCCATCAGCACAAACCAGCCAAAGAACGCAATGATGAAGTCCTGCAACACCACCGTCAAACCAGCCGTCACCAGCCCGACGATGGTTGCCATCTGCGCCGGCCGCCCAAACACCACCAGCAGCACCAGCAGCGTGCCGGTCACCCGCACCGCCAGTTGCGCGATCTTGCGCAGCGTCTCCATGCGGCGGTAATCGACTGTCGGCCGCTCCATCAGCGGGACCAAAGCTGCATCGACTCCCACCACGCAGATCACGATCAAGGCAATCAGGGCCACCGATTGCAGGATCAGGTGCAACAGGATGCGATGCTGCAACGTCACCTGCGTCGACCACTTC
>CAILBQ010000189.1 GCA_903832475.1 uncultured Acidobacteriota bacterium
CCAGTAGCGAATTTGCTCAAGGCTGGCGGGAAAGACAAAAACACTCTCGTCAGAGGCATCGAATTCCGACGCACCCCCCCCAGACGCACCTCCAATGGGAGCGCCGGGGTCGACGGCCAGGTCGGAAGCGGTGGAAACTCCGGGTGGTGTCTCTCCCATATCGTCAACCGGTTCATGCGTGGAATTCCACGCAGTCGGAGGTCTCATACTGCTCCAAGGCAAATCTGGTAAGTCCTGCAAAAGTGCTACTTTAACACGGTTTGGGGTCGTCGATGCAGAGAGCGAGGAATAGCCTTGATCGCTCCCACCCCCGGCTGTGCCACTGGACCGTTTGAATCTGCATCCAGTTGTTCACAAATCGCGGCAACGGTTCTGAATTGAAAGACATGCCGGGCGGTCAGCTTCATCCCCGCCTGGTTTGCCAACGTAATTATCCTAAAGATTAACAGCGAATCCCCGCCAAGTTCGAAAATTGTGTCATCAATGCTGACTTCCTTGACCCCCAGCACCTTGGACCAGATGCCGGCCAGCGTCTCCTGCATCGGCGTCCGAGGATAAACGATGGACCGGGAACGCATCAGTTGCTCTGGTACAGGCGCGGGCAGAGCGTGGCGATCGACTTTCCCGTTGATGGTGCGAGGAAGGCTTTCGAGAATCATGATGGCGGCCGGCTGCATGTAATCCGGAAGCTGCTCCTGCAGGTGCTTGCGCAATTGCGGGATGAGCTGGCTGGCGAGCGTCGTGGGATCGCCGGAAATGGCCGGGATGATGTAGGCGGCGAGTCGCTTGTCGCCAGGCGCATCATGGGCGGATACCCAATCGGTGCGGACGGCCACAACCGCTGCGCGGACCAGGGGCGAGCGCTCCAGGGCATTTTCGATCTCGGCGAGTTCGATGCGGTAGCCGCGAATCTTGACCTGCGTGTCCCCGCGGCCGAGGAACTCAATGGTGCCGTCGGCATTCGAGGAGCGGAAGCGGGCCAGGTCGCCGGTGCGGTAAAGACGTTCCGTCCGGCCGGTCTCCACCGTGTGCTCAAGGAACTTTTCCGCGGTAAGTTCCGGGGCGTTCAGGTAGCCGAGGGCCAGGCCATCGCCGGCCGCGTACAATTCGCCGGTGACGCCGGGAGGGACAGGCTTGCGGTTGGCATCGAGCAGGTATACGCGCGTGTTCGCGATGGGCTTGCCGATAGGCACGGTGCCGAGGGCGAGGCTGTCCAGCGTAATGGTGTGGCAGCAGGTGAACGTGGTGTTCTCGGTCGGGCCGTAGCCGTTGATCAGCCGGATGTGCGGCAGCTCTTCGCAGACCTTGCGGGTGTGCGCAAGCGACAGGACATCGCCGCCGGCCAGCAGCTGGCGCAGGGGCCGCAGGATTTCCAGGTGCTCAGTCACGATCAGGTGGAAGAGCGCAGCGGTGAGCCAGATGGTGGTGACGTTGTAGGCACTGATCAGGCGCCCGATCTCTTCAGGCGTGATGCGGTCGGCGGGCCCAAGGACCAGCTTCGCGCCGTTCAGCAGCGCCCCCCAGATTTCAAACGTGGCGGCGTCGAACGAGATCGGCGCCAGTTGCAGGAACACTTCGTCAGAAGCAAAGCTGGCGAAGGTGTTGTTCTGAACCAGCCGAAGCACGGCGCGATGAGGGACAAGCACTCCCTTGGGATTGCCGGTCGAGCCGGAGGTGTACATCACGTAGGCCAGCTGGTCGGGTGAGTGAGGCGCGCTGTCCTCAAGGTTGTTGGGCGACTCCAGGGCGATCACCGGCCAATCCTGATCGAGGATGAGGATGGTCGTGGTCAGCTCCGGTAGTTCCGAAGCGATGGCGCGCTGGGTGAGAAGTACTTTCGCTTCCGAATCCTGAATCAGGAAAGAAAGCCGGGAAGCCGGGTAGCTCGGATCGACAGGCACATAAGCCGCGCCGGCCTTGAGAATGGCAAGCAGGCTGACGATCACTTCCAGTGAACGGTTGAGCGAGACGGCGACGCGAGCGCCAGGGGTCACGCCCGAATTCTGCAGGAAATGCGCGAGCTGGTTGGCTTTTTCGTTGAGCTCGGCATAGGTCAGCGAAGCGCTGCCGCCGATCACGGCGAGAGCGTCAGGTGTGCGCTCGACCTGCTGCTCAAAGACGCGATGGATGGCGAGTTCGCGCGGGTAGCTGACGGCGGTTGCGTTCCAGTTGACCAGGATTTCCTGGAGCTGCCCGGCTGTGAGGAGCGAAACCTGCGCGGCGGGCTGCTCGGCATTCTCCACAAAGCTTTCCAGAATGGCGCTGAGGTGACCAAACCAGCGATCGATGGTGGCGGCGTCGAAGAGGCCCGTGTTGTAGTCGCAGTCCAGCCATAGCTCGGTGCCGCGATCGATGAAGTTGAAGAACAGGTCCATGTTGACGTGAGTCTTGGGGTTCGCGCTCAGGTCGACAGCGAGGCCGTCGAACTTGAGTCCGGCGCCCACCTGCTCCACGTTGAACTGGACCTCGACAAGCTGCAGACGCGATGGATCCGCAGGCAGCTTGAGCTTACGCAGCAAGGTTCCGTAGGTGTAGTCCTGGTGATCCTGCGCGTCGAGCAGCGTCTTGCGCGTCTGCTTGAGGAACTGAGCGAAGGTCTGCTGCGGTTCGAGATGGGTGCGGATGGGCAGAAAATTGACGCAGTGCCCAACCAGCGATCCGCCATCCTCAAGCTGCGCCTGCCCGGCGACGGGGATACCGATGACCACATCTTCCTGCTGCGCGAGCCGGTGAATCAGCAGCGAGAAGCCGGAAAGCAGCGTGGCGAAAAGCGTGCTGCCCTGCTTCGCTCCGGCCTTGCGAACAGCCTTCAGTACATCCGGCGGAAAGACGAAGCGCTTGGTAGCGCCCTGGTTTTCGCGAAGCGCGGGGCGCGGCCGGTCGGTAGGCAGTTGCAGCGCCGTGGGGATGGTCTGGAACTGGGCTTCCCAGAAAGCCTCGGTGGTGGCGCGCTCCGGTGAGTTCAGGCTCTGATTCTGCGCGGATGCGTAGGCGCTGAAGGTGGCCGGCGCGGGCAGATCGGCGGTCTGGCTCTTGAGAGCCGCGTTGTAGAGCTCGCTCAGTTCGCTGTACAGAACATTAGTCGACCAGCCGTCAAAGATGACGTGGTGCGCGGTCAGCACCAGCACGTGATCCTGCGCGCCAAGCCGAATGAGGCGAGCGCGGAAGAGCGGTCCGTTAACAAGGTGGAACGGGGTAGAAGCCTCCGTGTACAGGATCTGCCGCCGGGCTTCTTCTTTCTCGTTTTCCGAAAGGGCGCTGAGATCGTCGTGCTGCAGGCTGATCTGGCCCTCGGCGGCCACGTGCACCACTTCGCCGTCTGCATCAATCGTGGAACGAAGCGCCTCGTGGCGGCGAACCAGCTCTTGCAGGCCGCTTTCAAGCGCCGGCAAGTTCAGCTCGCCTTTCAGGACCAGCGATGTCGATTCGTTGAAGGCGCAGTTGGCTTCATCGCCCAGCTGCGTGCCGAGGAAGATCTCGCGCTGCTGCTCGGTGATCGGATAGTCGCGGGCCACAGCTTCAACAAGAACAGCGGCCTGCTTCGCCGGCTCGTGGGCGGTAGTTGGAGCCGATTCAGCGGAGTCGCCGGAAGGAAGCACCTGCCCGGCCTGCATCTTTTCCAGGCCCTTGCGGAAGGCGGCGCGCACTTCGTCGAGGTCGGCATCGGTATGCGCCGTCGTGATGAAGCAGGGGAAGCCTTCCTGAATGTGAATGCCCTGTTCGCGCAGGTGGAAGTGCAACATGCGCGCCAGCTTGGGATCGGTGGGCACGGCCAGGTAGAACCACGAAGAAAACGTCTCAGCCTGCGAAGGATAGTTGAATTCGGTGAAGAGGTCGTTCAGATCCTTGACCAGCGAAGCTGTCTTGGCCGCGAGTTCGGTCTGCAGGGCGTGGCCGGACTCTTTGAGGTGCAGCAGGCTGGCGCGGACTGCGGCCATCGCCAGGGGGTGGCGCATAAAAGTGCCGGCGTAGAAGGTGACGCCGACCTGCGGGAAAGAGTCGTCGCCGTACTTCCAGGCGCCGCCGTCGAGCGCGTCCATGTAGGCTGGCGTCCCGGCCAGGATGCCCATAGGCATGCCCCCGGCCACAACTTTGCCGTACGTCGCGAGGTCGGCCTTGATGCCGTAAAGAGCCTGCATGCCGCCGATGTGGGTGCGGAAGCCGGTAACGACTTCGTCGAAGATCAGGGCAGAGCCGGATTTTTCCGTGATGGCCCGAACTTCGCGCAGAAACTCGACAGGGCGCAGTTCCGGATGACGCGACTGGACGGGTTCGACGAGGACCGCGGCGATGTCGTCGGCGCGCTCGCGAATGATTTCGAGAGCCTCGGGCGTACCGTAATCGAGAACCAGGATGTTCGCCACACTCTCGCGCGGAATTCCGGGAGCGACGGGCATGGAGCGGCCATGGCCGACAGACTTGACCAGCACTTCGTCAAAACTGCCGTGGTAGTCGCCGGAGAAGAGCACGATCAGGTTCCGTCCCGTGACGGTGCGGGCCAGGCGCATCGCGCCCATCACGGCTTCCGAGCCGGTGTTGCAGAAGGTCACGCGCTCCATGCCGGTGAACTCGCGAATCAGTTCGGAGCATTCGCCGACCAGTTCCGTCTGCGGCCCGATGGGGAAGCCGAGTTCGATCTGGCCGCGCAGCGCGTCGAGGATGAAGTCCGGCGAGTGGCCGTACAGGATCGCGCCATAGCCGTTGAGGATGTCGATGTAGCGGTTGCCGTCCTTGTCCCAGAGGTAGGCGCCCTTGGCGCGCTCGACAACGATGGGATATACGATCTCCTTGAGCTGCGCGTTAAACCCGGAGACGACGCGGCCGTCGGCGAAAACCGCGCGGTGATCCTGGGTAAAGGTCTTCGACGAGCCGGTCTTGGCGTTGTAGGTGCGGATGAACTCCTGGAGGTAGTTTTCCTGCACCGGGTTCAGTCCACCGGTTTCGCCGCGCTGCAGAGGCTTGAATGGCACGAAGGCCGGCTTGACCGGCTTGGCTTCCGTCTTTGCTTCAGCATTGGCGGAGGGTGCGGGAGCCGCGGCTGGCGCTGCAACAGGCGTGGCGGCGATTGGGGCCGAAACGGGAGCCGGCTGCTGTCCGCTGATGACGGCGAGCTGCTGCTGGAAGAGGCCGGTCAGTGCGGCCATCTGGCTGGCGAACAGGGCTTCATACGATCCGGGAGCAGCGCCGGCCGAGGGTGCGAATGACGGCATCGGCGCGGGTGCCGCAAAGGCAGCGGGGGCAACTGGGGCCGGGGCAGTGACAGGTGCAGCGGCGGCCTTGGCTGGCTGAAGATTGGGCGCAACCGTAGATTCGAGGTGCTTCGACAGCGAGTCCAGCGTCGGATAGCTTTCCATGATCTGGCGGAAGGTCAGCTTGACCTTGTATTTGCTCTGGATGCCCTGGGTGAGCTGGGTGAGAAAGAGCGAATCGAAACCCAGTTCGAGGAACGAAGCGTCGGCCTCGGCGTCGGCGAGGTCGGTTCCGGAGAGATCGGCGATCAGGGCTTTGAGGCCATTCAACATTGCGGCCTCATGGGCGGCAACGGTGGGCGTGTTAGCCATGGCAAGGTCCTTTGCAGGCGGAGTGAGTGGTTCAGGCAGTGCAGGTGAATCGAGATGGATAGAAGCGATTTGCGGCGCTGGGTTTGCGCTCGCAATCTGTGTGCTTGCGGCGGGCTCGACCCAGAACCGCTTGCGATCGAAGGGATAGGTGGGCAGCAGCACCCGCTGGCGTCGTTCGCCCGCGTGAAACTTGCGCCAGTCGGGCAGCACACCGGAAACCCAGAGACGCCCCAGCGCGCTCAGCATCGCCTTGTCTTCCGGCACCGCGTCTTTGGCGGCGGCGAGAGTGGCGAAGACGGGAGGCGATCCGGCGCCGATGCCCGTGGTCTGGCGAATCATCTGCACCAGCGTTTCGGCGGGGCCGACTTCGAGCAGGATGGTTTCCGGGCCGGCGGCGACCGTCGCTGCCGCGTCGGCAAAGCGGACGGTATTGCGCAGGTGGCGCGTCCAGTACGAGGGATCGGCGACTTCGGCGGCGGTGACCCACTGCCCGGTCAGCGACGAGACGTATGGAATCGCGGGAGCATGGAAACTGGCTTGGCGCACGTGGCCGGAAAATTCCTCCAGCATCGGGTCAAGCATGCGGCTGTGGAAGGCATGCGAGGTAGCCAGACGGCGGGAAGCGATCTTGCCCGCATCGAGTCGGGCGATGAAGGCATCGATGGCCGCGTCGGTGCCCGACACCACGCAGAGTTTGGGGCTGTTGACAGCGGCGATATCGAGAGCGTCGCCGCTTTCCGTCAGCAACTCACGGACGGCTTCTTCCGAGGTGCGTACCGCCAGCATGGACCCAGTGGGCAATGCCTGCATGAGCCGGCATCGAGCGGTGAGCAGGCGCAGCGCATCGTCCAAGGAAAGCACGCCGGACAGCGTGGCCGCGACATATTCGCCGACGCTGTGGCCGATCATGGCTGCCGGCACAATTCCCCAGGACAGCCAAAGCTGCGCCAGCGCGTACTCGATGGTAAAGATCGCCGGCTGGGCGTAGAGGGTCTGGTTCAGCGTAGCCGTCGCTTCGGGACTCGCTTCGACGGGATAGACAATCTCCCGGAGACTTCGCCCGAGCAGCGGCAGCAATCGCGCGTCGCACTCATCGAAATGCTGTCGGAACACCGGCTCAGTGTCATACAGGCGTCGGCCCATGGCGATGGCCTGCACACCCTGGCCGGGAAAGCAGAAAACCAGTCGCGGATTCTCAAATGGCTTGTCGTTCTGCAGCAGGTTTGCACCCGCGATCTGGCTTAGCTTGGCCGCTTCGGCTGCGCACGAAACCACCACGGCGCGGCGCAGTTTGTGAGCGCTGCGGCCAGCCTGCAAGGTGTAAGCTGCATCGGCCAGCGTCTCATTTGCAGTATCAGCGAAAAAGCCGTCCAGCGAGGCAGCGATCTTGCCAAGCGCAGTCGGGGTCTTCGCAGACCAGACAATGAGTTGAGCTTCCCGCGAATGCCCGGAAGGCTCGATGGCCGGCGGCTCTTCGACGATGATGTGAGCGTTGGTGCCGCCCACGCCGAACGCGCTGACACCGGCGCGAAGTGGAGAGCCGTTGCCGTCCCAGCGGCGCTGCTTTGTATCGATAAAGAAGGGGCTGCCGCCCAGATCGAGATGCGGATTGGCCTTCGAAAAATGAAGCAGCCCGGGAATGGTCCGGTTTTGCAATTGGAGAACCGTCTTAATCAGCCCGGTTGCGCCGGCGGCCACATCCAGATGGCCCACATTGGCTTTGGCCGTGCCCAGCGAGCAGAACTGCGTGCCGGAAGTCGAAGAACGGAAAGCCTTAGTCAGCGCCGAAACCTCGATCGGGTCGCCAATCGGCGTGCCTGTTCCGTGAGCTTCGATGTAGCTGATGGAGTCGGCCGAAACCCCGGCCATCTTCTGTGCGCGGGCGATCACCTGAGCTTGGCCTTCCACGCTGGGCGCGGTGTATCCCGCCTTGGCCGAGCCATCGTTATTGACAGCAAAACCGCGAATCACGGCCAGCACCTGGTCGCCGTCGGCCAGCGCATCGTCCAGGCGCTTGAGCAGAACGATCCCCGCGCCATGGCCGAAAACCGTGCCGCTGGCCTGCTCATCGAACGGCCGGCAGTGGCCGTCCATCGACGCCAGGCCGCCTTCCTGCGCAACATAGCCGCGATGCAGCGGAAAAGTCACAGAAACCGCGCCGGCCAGCGCCATGTCGCAGCCCTGCGTCAGCAGGCTTTGGCAGGCCTGGGCCACGGCGACCAGCGAGGTCGAGCAGGCCGACTGCACCGACATGCTGGGGCCGTGCAGATTCAGTTTGTAGCTGATCCGCGTGGGCAGAAAGTCCTTGTCGTTGCCCATCATGGCGGAGTAGTTGCCCACCTGGTAGGCGCCGGTAAAGTCTTCGACGAAGCTGCGCTGGTCGGCCAGATTGCGCATGAAATAGGTGTTCATGCTGCAGCCGGCGAACACTCCCACCGATTCGCGAATGTGATTGGGATCGTACCCCGCCCGCTCCAGCACTTCCCAGGCGCATTCAAGCAGGATGCGATGCTGGGGATCCATCTGCGCCGCTTCCTTGGGATAAACGCCAAAGAAATCGGCATCGAATAGGTCGGGATTCTTGAGCAAGGGCCGTGCGGCGACGTAGTTTTCGTTTTGCGCCGCGATGACCTGCTCGCTGGGCTCGAGATCCTTGCGGTCGAAGAAGGTGATGGACTCAACGCCATCGCAGAGATTCTTCCAGAAAGCTTCGACCGATTCTGCGCCCGGGAAGCGGCCCGTCATGCCGATGATGGCGATGGCATTCTCCGATGAGCCGGTCGATTCAGCGCGAAAAATTGGTAGAGCCGGCTCCGCCGATACGGCAGCAGCGGGTATTGCATCGCCGCGCAGAAAAGCCGCCAGCGACCGCACCGTGGTGTGCTCGAAAACCGTGGCAATCGGCAGTTCGCGTTGGAAGGTCTGCTGCACGCGTCGCAGCAGGATGGTGGCCAGCAGTGACGTTCCGCCGACTTCAAAAAAGTTGTCGTCAATGCTGATCTGGGGCAGGCCCAACAGCGTCTTCCAGATTTCCGTGAGTGTCGTCTCGAAAGGTATGGACGAGGCTGCAGACTGCGCAGAAGAGACCGTCGCCTCTACCGGATCGGAAGACCGTGGGTCGATGCCGTTCGAGTTGGTGTTGTCATCCAAAGGCATGCGCGGTATCCAGTCGCTTCCAGGGGGCTAAGACTCCGTGATTTCAGTACAACAACCATGCTCTGCATATTGCGAAAAATGTTGAATGGCTTGACAGCCTGTTTCAGGGGGCGGTCGTCCTGCCTAGAGATCCCGGGCGTAGATCACGTCTTCCTCATCGGCCCGATCTTTGGCAGCTTCAGCGGCCGCAACTGGTGCGGAGGCCTGCGACTTTTTCCCGACCTTCCACCAGTCCTGCAGATTCACCTTGTCGTTGCGCAGTTCAAACTCGCGCAAGTCATGCTTCATGGCGTCTTCGACGCGCGACGGGTGCACCTTGTTGACGATCGCGGCGGCGCCGGCAACGCCCAGGCGCTCCAGCAACCGCGCGGCGCGCGTCAGCCACGCCTTCTTGGTAGTGCCTGCCTCGGAGACGAGAACGGTCACATCGGCCATGCGCGCCAGGTATTCAGTTTCGGCAGAGAGCAAAATCGGTGCCGCGTCAATGAGAACGATGTCATAGTCCGAAGACATGTTCTGGAAACGCTCGAATACGAAGCCGCTCATCGGGGAAGGCCGGCTGGGAAGATTGGCGCGCCCCGGCTTGACTGCTTGCAGGCTTGCGGAGTTACCCGTGCCGGCCGCCGGAAGAGCGTCGGGGAAGGGAACCGAACTCCGCTGAAGCGCAGTGCCGTAGGTGACAAAGGCGACCGGTTCATTGTTGCCGGAAGGATCGATGAGCAGCGTCTTGCGGCCGAGCTTGGCCAGCATGCTGCCCAGATTCTCGATGATCGAGGTTGTGCCCGCGCCGGTGTTGACAGCCGTAATGACGAACGTGCGCGCACCCCCCAGGCGAGCCGCGTGGTCGACGCCGGCGGCCAGTCGCAAGGCGCACTCGTCAAAGACCATCTGCGTCACTTCGCGGTCGTCAAACAGCATGCCGATGGGGGCGAAACCAAGCACAGCTTCAACGTCCGCGCCGGTATAGATGTGCGGATCGAGTAAATCCTTGATCAGTGCGGCGATGATCCCGACGAACAGGGAAAAGGGAAAAATGAGGATCAGCAGGGCAGTGGCCTTGCTCTTCTCCGGCCCAAGCGGCGTCATGGCGGGCGAGAAAAGATGCACGGAGCCGGGCGAGCTGCTCTCCAGTTCCAGGTTGCTGATACGATCGTCGACCGCCGCCAGGCGCCCTTGCAGGCGATCGAGGTCCGACTGAACCGCTTCAGCCCGTTGAATCTTGGGAGCCGCTGCGTTGGCCTCGCGGGTGCCGTGCTGCAAGTCGCCCGTCAGCCTGTTTTCCACGGACTCAGACTGCTGCAGCTGGGTGCGGTATTTGGTTTCGAGTCGAATTGCGGCCTGGCGACGCAGGTCCTTCTCCATATCGTTCAGCGCGCGATCGATCTGGGCCAGCTGGTCCTGGGTCTGCTTGTATGCCGGATTGGCCGGGGTCAGGCCATCCAGGCGGCCAATCGCTTCGGCGCGCTTCTGGCTCAGGTTCGATTTCATCGCCATCAGGCCGGGATCGCTGGCGATAGCTTCGTCCGCGGCGGCATTCAAAGCGGGGCTTGGATTGTTCGGGTCGCTGCTTTTCAGCGCATTCAACTGCGCCTGCGCTTCGATGGTCTTTTCATGAGCCGACGTCAGGTCGGACTGCACCTTGGCATTCTGTTCGTCGAAAACATTCGAGCCCTTGGACGAAAAGGACGCCACACCCAGGTCCCGGGTAAGCTGCGCTTGCTCTTTCTGGCGGGCATCGATGTCGGCCTGGATGCGGGCCTGTTCTTCTTTCAGGGTGTTGAGACGGTCGTCGCGACCGTAGAACTCTTCCGACTTGGCTTTTTCGAGATAGACCGAGGTGATGGTGTTGACGATTTCCGCAAGGTGCTCGGGACGAGGGCCGTCCAGCGAGATGGCGACCTGGTAAGAGGCGCCCACGCGACCGATGTCCAGCGACTGCTGCAGGCGCTGCACGGCGGATTGTTCACTCTCGCCGGCATTTTGCCATGTTCCCGGGGGGAGCCGGCGTAACGCTTCCGCCATGATGTCGTAGCGATTGATGGCGTGAACTGTTTCTTGAATGTACGTCTCGTAGGGCCGGTCGAGTTCGCGGTCTTCCACCAGCGTCTTGGGGACGGTCGGCGAAACGTAGATCAAAGACGCTGCAACAAAATTCGGCTTATGCCGCGCATACACCGCCAGTCCCAGACCGAGGGTGAGCAGTCCGGCCAGGATCGAAGTCACGGGATGCAGCCGCAAGCTCTTCCGGATGTTGATGCGGAAGGGGCTCACGCGACCCGTGGGACGCAGCGGGTACTGCGCCGAGGTAGGGTTCTGCGGTTCCATGTTGTTGTTGGCGGGCGTCATGTACATTTGCGTAAATCCTCGGGGATAAGTCGTGTGAGCTGGCCGTCTTTTTCAGGCAAAATACAAATTTTGCCTGGGCGGGTTGCTGGTCCTAAAGCACGCCGGTGATTGCGGCAAGACTGACCATGGTCGCCACAGGGCTGATCTTCTGCATGACCGCGGCCACTTTGTTAAATCCTGATGTGGGGACAATGATCACGTCGCCCGAATGCAGGGTGTATTCCTTCTGCCCGGCCAGCGTCATGATCTTCTTGTATTCGACGATCATGTCTTTCCCGGTGGAAGGTTGCAATATGTGAATCTTGGGGTTGTAGCCGCCCATGTCGCCGCAACAGCCGGCTTCTGCCAGGATGCTGGTCAGCGTCGAATCGGGGGTGAGCAGGATGGCGCCCGGTTTTCCCACCTGGCCCATGACTGAGACAAACAACTGTTTGGGTTCGGGAACGTACACCACATCGTTGCGGCGCAGCCGCATGTCGGCCAGCGAGTTGCCGCTGGTGAGCAGGGTGCGCAACTGAACCTGGACGGCCTGGTCGTTGCCGCGGTAGATCGTGCATGTTTCCGGAATCGCGCTGGCGCCGCCTTCCGTGACCGTTCCATCCTTGGAAACGGTCTTGCCGGTGGAAAGCAGCCCGGCCTTGCCGATGGCGTCGAGCAGCGTGGGAGTCCCTTCAAAAAGAACCTCGCCAGGATGCTGGACATAGCCGACCACGCGGACGCGATTCGAGCTGTACTTGTCGACGCGGACCGTGACGTCCAGGTTGGTGAAATACTTGGCGAGCGCATCGGTGACCGCTTTGCCTGCCTGTTCGCGGGTCAAATCAGCCACATGAATGGGACCGGCCAGGGGCAGGGTGATGCGCCCGTCAGGCCCGACGGTCTGCTTGCTGGCGACGCTCAGTTCCGGGCGGCCGGCAAAGTCGATGGAGATGTCGTCTCCCGCGCCAAGCGTGTACTCCTCATTGACCGGAGGTTCAAACGCCATGAGCGCTTTGTCGGGGCTGACCTTGAGGGTCGGATTCGCGGGTTCGTTGGCCGGGATTGTCGGGACAGCCGGCTGGCTGGAAGCTTGAACTGCGGACGGGTCAGGGGACGGGACCGTGGACGGGTCAGTGGGGCTCTGAGCCGCCATTGTCAGCGAGCCGATAGCGAGTGCCAGCACTGAGCCGGCCGCTCGAATGGCTAAATTTCCAGATTTCATACCAAACCCTCCGGGGAAAATCCAGGCTTCAAGTCTTGCGTCGCTGATTCCAGTCTTGCGTCGCTTGTAACTTCATTGGCGTCTATCTGGCGCTGACAAGTCCATCTAACCCCTAACTATCAACAAAGTGTCGGCACACATCAATCCCTACAAGGTGTTATTACGCTCGGTGCGTACCCAGGCAGCTTTCGCGCTCGAGCCGCGCAAGACACCGGGAATCATCCAGAGTTTGCGCAGAATATACACGGGAGACAAAGCCAGCAGTTGCAAAGTCTTGAGAAAGTCCGGTCCTGCCCAGGCCGCGGCGAGGACATGGACCAGCACAACGGCAAGCGAACAGGCCGCGTACCAGCGAATCCACGCGAGCGGCACGATCGCGGCCAAAATCAGGAAAAAGACGCCGAACGCCATGGGCAATCCGGTCAGGTCAAACAGCGGTTCGATCAGGCGAATACGGCCAGCAAGGATTTTCCCCATCAGCGGGAACGCCCATCTGCGAGCCGTGAGCAGCCGTCCGCCTTCCCAACGCGATCGCTGCACGGATTCGCCCGCCTTCGATTCAGGAAAATCGGCAAGGATGAGGGCTTCGTCGAGATAATGCACGCGCTCCCCTGCAATAACCAGGTGCAAGTGGTATTCGAGATCTTCGACCACCGAAAATGCATCGTACGGCACCGCCTGAAGTACAGTGCGATCGATGGCAAAACCGTTTCCCAGAATGCCCGCGGAAAAGCCCAGCCGGGCGCGGCCTCGGGGCCGGATCACGTTGAATGCGCGAAAGGCCAACGCGGCAAGACGCGTGCTGGAGCGATCGGTCGTACTGACCATCTCGTAGCGGCACTGCACGACGCGGGCTCCCGCTGCGAAAGCAGCCTGAACGGCCGCAACCGTATTGGGCGAAACAGTCGAATCGGCGTCGACGACCATCACTGCGTCGGCTCCATGATCGATGGCATAGCCGAACCCGTGGCGCAGCGCAAATCCCTTGCCCACGGCGGCTGGGTCGTTGTACACCAGAACCTCGGCGCCGGCTTTCGCAGCGTGCGTCGCAGTGTCGTCGCTGCAGTTGTGCGCGACCACCAGGATCTTCCCCGCCGGACCCGCGGATGCGCGAAGGCTTGCAATGCTCAACGCTACCAGAGGGCCTTCATTGTGAGCCGGGACGATGATCGCCAGATGCCTGCCCGCGAGCTTGCGCTCGGCGCTGGAGTCCGGACTTTGCGTCGTGCCGACGATCTTTTTCCCTCCGGGCAGCAGGTTGGGCAGCGTGACCAGGGCCAACTCCAGGACCAGCGGGAGCGTCAGGGCCAGCAGGCCCATGCCCACCACGGTGAAGAGAAGATGTGCCATAGCAACCAAAGCCGATCCTGATACCGCATTGCCGTGGTACCGGTTGTGAGTGCTACGACCCGCAGTCGACTTACCTGCCCGCGCTCGCAAAAGCGTTCGGAATCAAGGTCGCTTTCTCGGTTTCCTCCGCCGCCATGATCCGCAGACAAACATTCTGCAGCAGTTCCATGCGGACATCGACGGAAGCTGTCTCTGGTCGCGGGCTGTTCCATTCGGCTGCCACTCTTGCCAGCATCCGTTCTTCAGCTTTAGCCGTGCGATAGAGAGCGTCACTTACCATCGTAGTCGTCATGAAATAGTTGTGCAATTGCCCAGTTCTCAAAATCCTACCCAGGTGTGCCGGAATGCCAACCAGCCAGAGCTGTTCCCGCCGCCGGCGCATGCGGCCCCCGAGCCGAATCAGAGATCCAAGGGATTCTGCTCCGAAATAAGCGGTCTTCGACATGTCGAGGACGATGTTCATCCCTTCGTCGCACGCTTCACGGCTGCACATGTCAAATTCGTCGAGCGCATGTCCCTGCAGGTTGCCGATCATCGAGATGAGTTTGGTGTTTCCCACCTGCCGAACCTGTATGGCGGAACTAAAGCGCGGCTTAGGCTGTGCCGCGACTGCAGCCAGGTGCGCGGGCAGATGACGCAGCAGGCAAGCCGTATCGCTGACGTAGCGGGCGGCCAGGCGCGTTGGCTCCTGCAACGTGCGATGCAGCCACTCCAGACCGGCGCGCTGCATCCATTGCGGGGCGCGTCGCACATTGCCCGAAAGGAAGTCCAGCGAGCCTCCAATCCCAATGCATACGGGCACCTTCAAGCGGTTGCGATGCATCGAGATCCACTTTTCCTGCTTCGGATTGCCGAAGGCGACCAGCAGAATATCGGGCCGCGCCTCTTCGATCCGGCGCAGAATCTCTTCGTGGTCCATCTTCTCCAGCGGTTGCGCTTCCGGGGAGTATCGGCCCACGATGCGCAGATTCGGATAGCGCTGGCGCAGTGCGCGGGCGGCCCGCTGCGATCGCTGTTCGCTTGCTCCCAGCAGGAAAACGCCGTAGCCGCGCCGGGCGGACACATCGGCCAGCCGCTCCACGAGATCGATCCCGCTGACACGCTCTTTGAGCGGGGTGCCAATCAGCCGGGAAACCCAGACGATCGGCATGCCGTCTGGCACCACCATGTCGCACGAACACAGAATGTCGCGCAGGTCTTCGTGCTGCTTGGCGTTTTTTAGGAAGTCGACATTGGCCGTCGCCACCTGATGAAAGCCGCCTTCGCGAATCTGTTGCTCGATCGCGGCAACGGCCTCATCCATCGTGACGTTCTGGAACGGTATGCCAAGGACGGCGACAGTGCTGCAGGAAACATGGCGCATGACGGGTTCCCTCGCGGGTTCGTGCTGGTCTGGCTTGCGAACACTCGTACAGGCTCCCGCCCTTGCGAATCAGGAAGCCTGCGAGTGCCCGCGTCGTGTCTCGATGCGGGGGGATATCAGTGCGGGAAACGAATGCGCCGGACTACTGGTGTGCGGCGTATTGCGCGTTGTCGGAAAACGCCACGTCGTCGCTGATCTGCATCTTGTAAAAGAGCCAGTCAGGATCGCTCTGCAGAATCTCGGCCAGGTGGACGCGCACATCGCCGGTTGGCTCGCGGAAGCCGTTCATGATGCGGCTCAGCGATGCTTCGTGAATTCCCAGCATGCGGGCAAGGCGGTTCTGCCGGATTCCCGTGGTGTACATGCGCAACTTCAGATTGGGGTAGATATCTCGGTTCAGGCTCATGTTTGGCTCTCTTGAGTGGCGCTGCAGCGTCCTGGGGGAGAAGGTCGACTGGCGGGTATTGCCCATAACAGAGCAATTGGTTGACCAAACGGTAGAGCCTTTGTTGTCAATATATTGTTGCGTGAGACAGCTCGGAGATTTCCCAAAAACTTTCCACTGTTCCCGAACTATGAGTCGCCTGACAAGAATGTAGTGGTCAGACTAAGTCAGGGTCACCCTTTCAATGGATACTCAAGTAACACAAAACGAATTACAAAATCGAGAAATGTGTTACTAAATGCATAACTTAAGTTTCCTCAAATTCAGCGACAGTTGTTACCAAAATGGGTGCATTTTTCGGGCCCGCCCTCCCGGAACGGCACAATTGCCGATCAGCGGAAGGTCGAATTCGATTGCGCCCGAAAAGAGGAAACCTTATACTCGACCCATCCTGTCAGTCGGGTCAGTTCCTCCGCTCAAGGGCCTTGGGCGCATGCCCGGCCATCAGGCGGCAACAAATTGTTTCGGCAGAGTTGGGTCTTGATCCGCGCGGATCAGGCGTCCGGGTTCGCGGTTCAGTCCGCACCTTTCAGGCAAGCATGAGGTTCGATGGGCGGCCACGTCGTACTGGTAGTGCAAAACTCGCAAATGCACGAACAGCTGATCCTGGGGCTGGCGGCGGAGGGCTACTGCGCTCTCTGCTTCCGTTCCGTGGAAGAGGCGGTCGGCTATTTGCGGGAACCAGGCTGTCCGGCCTTCGTCGGCGTTTTCAACGTCACCATGCGACGGCAGAGCGATTACGCGGCCGTATCGGAACTGCGCCAGGCCCGCCCCGAATTAAAACTGCTCTTCGTGCTGCAGGAGCACAGCCCGAATCTCGATTTGCTGACGGGCGGCCAGACGCCGGTCGGTCTGCTGGACAAGCCGCTCAACCATCCTGAATCTGCCCTGGTGATACGGGAAGCCCTCCGCTCAGCCGCTGTTTTATCGACCCTGGACCTTTCCACGGACTCATCCGCCGGGCCCGTGAGTCCGATCCTGCCCTATTCGGAAGAGTTCCTGCGGCGGGTGGGCGTGGCCGAGGTCCCCGTACTTCTCAGCGGAGAGACAGGGGTGGGCAAGGAAGTCATGGCCAGACGCCTGCGCGCCTACTCTGGCCGGGCCGACAAGCCGTTCCTCAAGCTGAACTGCGCCGCCCTTCCACCTGAGCTGGCGGAAAGTGAGCTGTTTGGCTGCGCCAAGGGAGCGTTTACCGGCGCAAACGCCGACCGGCAAGGGCGGTTTGAGACCGCGCAGGGCGGTACCATCCTGCTGGACGAAATCGGCGACATGGATCTGCGTTTGCAAACCAAGCTTTTGCAGGTGCTGCAGGACGGTGAGATTCAACCCCTGGGAAGCAATCGCACCATCAAGGTGAATGTTCGCGTGATGGCCGCTACCCACCGCGACCTGACCCGCGGTATCCAGGAGGGGACGTTCCGAGAGGATCTCTACTACCGGCTCAACGTCGTCAAGATCGTCATTCCCCCCTTGCGCGAGCGCCAGCAGGAGATTCTTCCCTTGGCTGAGGCGCTGCTGGTTCGCCATCTCCCCAAAGGCCAGGTCGCCCCGGCGATCAGTTCGGATTTGCGCGCATTCTTGACGGAGTATCACTGGCCCGGCAATGTCCGGGAACTGGAAAACGTGATGCGCCGCTATCTCGTCTATCAGGATTCCGCGTTGCTCATTCAGGAGCTTTGCGGTGCGGATCAGCGATCAGGTCTGTCGCTGGCGAAAGTGGCCAACTTTCCTGAAACCGCGACGGGCAGCTCATCCAAGGGCTTTGAGGCTGGACCGGGCATCTCGACCCCACCCGGGAAGAAAATTCCAAATTTGAAGAGTGCCGGGGATGGATCCGACCGTCTCGACCGTCTCGCCGAGGCTTCCCGCGTAGCCGAAACCGAGGTGCTCCTGGAGGCGCTCGAAGCCTGCCGCTGGAATCGCCGCCAGGCTGCCGCATCCCTGCAGATCGATTACAAAGCCTTCCTCTATAAGCTGCAAAAGTATGGGATCGTCGAGTCCAAGGTGAAGCGGCGGGAGATCAGCGCCTGACCAACACCCATACAATGATGACTGACTGCCATAATTCTCCCACTCTGCCAAATTCCCCACAGGAGCTGTTCCGTGTTCGATAACTTACGCGAAGACTGGCGTACCTATGAACGCCAGTGGACGCGCCAGGGGCTGTGGGTGATGGTGGTCTACCGCTTTGGCAACTGGCGGTACGGAATTCAAAACCGCGTGGTGCGGTTGCCTTTTTCCATGGTGTACAAGCTGCTCAAGCTGCTCTCTGAAATTCTGACGGGCATCGATCTTCCCTGCGAAGCGAAGCTGGGGCGGCGGTTTCGCATCGACCATTTCGGCGGCATTGTGATCAGCGGCGATGCGGTCTTTGGCGACGACTGCGTGATTCGCAACGGCGTGACCGTGGGATTGCGGCATACCGGTCAGCGCGGAGCTCCCGTGATCGGAAACCGCGCGGACATCGGCGCCGGCGCGAAGGTGCTGGGAAGCATTCGCATCGGCGATGACGTCGCCATCGGGGCGAACGCCGTGGTGATCACGGACGTTCCGGCGAACTCGATTGCCGTCGGTGTGCCGGCCAAGGTGAGGCCGCGCAAGGCCGCAGCCATTGCCACGGACCAGTTGATGGTGGATCCGCTGGCCGAGCCGCCTATCCTGTAAAGCAACATGCAAACCTTCGAAATCCTGACCGCTGTGTTCGCCCTGCTTGCTTCGATCCTGCTGGTCGCTGCGCCGCATCGACGGCAATGGACACGCGTGGCCTGCGCCTTGGTCGCGACGGCGCTGCTGGTTCAACTGGCCTGGGAAGGATCGCACTGGCAGGTCTGGCCGCTTTACCTCGCCTGCCTGTTAGCGCTACTGTGCGGCTTGTTGGGTGCGGGCCTCTCCAGGCCGCTGAGATGGATCGCGGCATCGGCAGGCGTCATGTTGATCGCAATGGCGTTTGCCCTCTCTTGGGCATTCCCCATGTTTCGGCTGCCCACGCCAACCGGGCCGTTCGCGGTAGGGACGCGCATTTTCCCTTTGATCGACCGGGGCCGCAATGAAACGGCCGGTACATCCCCAAGCGGAAAGCGGGAACTGATCATTCAGGCCTGGTATCCGGCGGAACCCCCACAAGGCATCGCCGGCTTGTGGCCCGGACGCCGCGCTGCGTACCAGCGACTTGGCGAGCTTACCAGGCGCGCCTCGTACCGGTCAGTCTTGAAGACCAATTCCTTTCAGGATGCCCTCGTAAAATCAGGCGGTCCCTATCCCATCGTGCTCTATAACCCGGCCTGGCAGGGTGAGCGAACCGAAGGCACCTTCCAGGCAGAAGAGCTGGCCAGTCACGGTTTTGTGGTCGTTGCCATCGACCATACTTTCTTTGGTGGCCTGGTACAGTTCCCCGACGGCCGGGTCGCCGACTCGCGCAATGCTCCAGAACTTGGTTCCTTTGAAAACTCGACCATGTCGGAGCAAGCGGCGCTGGGCGCTCGTTACGTGCATCTCGAAGCTGAAGACGATGTTTTTGTCCTGACCCAGTTGCAGGCGATGAATCAGGATCCCACAAGCCCGGTCTTCCACCGGCTCGACATGCAGCGGGTTGGCGCCATGGGCTATTCGGTGGGCGGAGCCGTGGCCGAGGAAGCCGCTTTCGCAGACTCACGAATCCGATCTGCCTTGGACCTGGATGGCTGGTCATTCGGTGAGTTGCAGCAGCGCGGCTTAGCTAAGCCGCTCATGGTGATC
>CAILBQ010000190.1 GCA_903832475.1 uncultured Acidobacteriota bacterium
ATCACGGCAAGACTTACAAGACTCGATTTGGACTTCTTTCAACCTGTTGCTCACGGGCCAAACTGTGTGGGAATCGGTTTACATACCTGCCGGTCGAGCGTTTTTCACTGATTCAACCAAGGGATTTTCATCGCTTCAAAACTTGGACCTTGATCCACTAATAAGGCAGTTCGCAGCGGAGATTTCGTGGAACCCACGGTGGCAGGTTGGACGCTTGATCTCTAGCACAAGTCGATTAGTAGAGATCGAAAAATTCATGGATGAAATCGCGAAGGGAACGGTGATTTCAAAGGATAATCAACCATCCTTCATAAGTTGGGACGGACGACAACTTCCATTCTCCTTATTGTCGTCCGGTACACAAGAGCTTCTGCCGTTGTTCAATGTTATTGACCGCTTAGCGTCAACTCAAGAGCACCGCGAAGCGGCACGAAAAGCGACGCCTACGGCGGCATATGATTGGTCACGCATCGGCATCAAAGTGGCGCTTTATGTGGAGGAGCCGGAGGCGAATGTCTTTCCTACAACTCAATATGACCTTGTCCGATTATTTGCTTGGCTCGCTAGTGAACCTACATTGAATTTTTCGTGGGTAATTACCACGCACAGCCCATATATTCTGTCTTCGTTCAATAATCTTATCGAGGCCGGACAAATAGTGCGCGATCATCCGGAGTTGAGCAAGCAAGTGGCTAAGATACTCCCCGAAGAATATTGGATTAAGGACGGGGACTTCAAAGCTTACAGCATCGAGAATGGAAAGCTTATGTCTATTCTGAGTGACGTTGGCATGATTGAGGCCAACTACCTAGATCAAGTTTCAGAAGTGATTGGAAACGAGTTCGACCAACTGCTGAGGCTTGAGTATGACCACTCGGAAGCGTAACAACAAAGTAGGTTGCGTAGGGGTGGGTCAATGCATTGAGCATTGCACCGGAAGCATCGTTCACGTCGAAGAAAAGGGGGTTCGCGCTACGTTCCATAATCGGAAGAAAGAGGTAGTTCGAAAGATTCAGTACGACGGCTGCTACGCGAAGAGGCGAGACATCAAGCAGGCCGACTACATTATTGGGCTGCCGGGTGTGGTGGATGTCATCCTTGAATTGAAAGGCTCCGACACCAATCTTGCCGGCGAGCGCGGAGCGGCCAAGCAATTGGAATATACCCTCCACGAGTGGCGACAGGATGATGCCAGGAGCCCACGCGTAGCCGCACTCATTATCTATGGGAGTATCCAAGCACAGAAGAAGCGAACAGGCAGAGTTCCGCGGGCAACGGCGGTCATTTCAGGGCTCCAAGCTGAATTTTTAAAGGTCCATAGAATTCTGCTGCTGATTCACGAGAACGGCGAAAGACGATTCAATTTCAATGACTTTCTCAAGAAAAACGATGTCCGCTAATCTTCAGGATCAGCTCGACGAGATTACGGCGCGGACGCGGAAGCTGGTGCAGGCGGAGCGGCTGGCGGTCGGTGAGCGGGCGTGTGAAGAGCTGTTTGCTTCAGGGATCGAGGAGCGGATTTTGCCGGTGGGGGCGGTGGCTCCGGAGTTTGCATTGAACGATTCGTCCGGGCGGGTGGTGCGGAGCCGGGACTTGCTGGGGATGGGTCCGCTGGTGGTGAATTTCTTCCGCGGGCGGTGGTGCTCCTACTGCGTGACGGAATTGGAGATGTGGCGGGATTTGTATGGCCAGCTAAGGGAGCGCGGGGCGTTTCTGGTGGCGATCAGTCCAGAGACCGAACGGCAGTCAGACTTTGCGGTGCAGCAGCATGGGCTTCCGTTTCCGCTGCTGCATGACGCGATGGCGCGGGTGGCTGAGGAATTTGGGCTGGTGTACACGGTTCCCGAGTATCACCAGAAGTATTTGAAGTCGATCATGATCAACTTGCCGTTTTTGAATGGCGAGCCGAGCTGGCGGCTGCCCATGCCGGGAACCTACGTGATTGGGCGCGACGGGCGGGTGGCGTTTGGCGAAGCACATGCGGATTTTCGGGTGAGGCCGGAGCCGGGGGATGTGCTGGCGGCGGTCGGGCGTTGATCCATCAGTGCGCGACGTCTGCTGATTCCTGTGCCGTCAAGGGCGCTTTCCGAAACTGCAAATTTAAAATGCTGAGCTGGTAGCCGCTGCGGTCGGGATAGGGCAGGAACTTGGTCTCGGGAGGGAGCTTCCGGGGCGCGAGGCGTCGCCAGGCTTCCGGGGCCTGTCGAGGGTCGTAGCCGGCATCCGCAAGCAGACTCAAAGAGATGCGATCGCGCTCCTGCTCGCGGGCCGTTGCGACCTTGGATGCCACGGCGCTGGAACCGATGAAGGAGGCCAGTCCGAGGCCGGGAACCACAACACTGGCCACGTCCGCTGCAATTTGTGTCCCCAGGTACATGCGGTTGTCTTCGACGGTCCGCGCTGCCTGTCGCTGCAGATTGTAGGCGACGCCGTCGGCAAGAACCGCGGCGAGCTGGTCGTCATTCTGTAGTCGGTCGATAACCTGTTTCGGGACGAGGATGAGCCCGTCGAGGTAGCAGATCTCGCTGCGATCTTTATCGTCGTCAACAGCGAAGAAGCGAAAAGGAATGCGCGAGGGGTGGTGGAGCGGGAGGGCCCGCTGGTACTCGGGAATAACGGAGGCGCCGATGCGACGGACGCGCTCCTGAAGCGCGGCATTGGAAGGGATCGTATGCCATCCGCCGAACGTTCCCATGCGAATGCGGGCGTCGGCGGTCAGGTTGCCATCTTTGTCGATGATGGTGGCCAGGTCAGGTTTGGTTTGAAGATCGGCAGTCGCGTTGGGATCAGGAGTCGGGCTTGCCGGCGGCG
>CAILBQ010000191.1 GCA_903832475.1 uncultured Acidobacteriota bacterium
CCAGGGTTGAAGCCCCGGGGTGATGAAGGATGAATTTAGAAGGTGATCTTCAAGGCCAACTGGGTGTTGAAGGGTTCGCCGGCTCCGATGCCAGGGGCGCCGTTGAAGTCGCCGATGGTGTCATACAGCTGCAGGCTGCTGATTGTCGCCTGGTTAGGGTTGTAGCCGCCGCTGCCGCCGCCCAGAGGAGGAGCATAGTTGGTGCGGTTGAAGATGTTGTAGAGTTCAACGCGCAACTGTGTGTTGACCCGCTCCCCGATTTTGGTGTTCTTGAAAATCGAGAAGTCCACATCGCTAAAGCCAGGAGCGACGTAGGCATTGCGCTTGGTCGTTCCCCAGGTTCCGGCAGCAGGATCCGTGAACGCAGCCTGATTGAGCCAGTTGGCGCCAACCGCTTGCTTCTTGAAACCAGTGTATGGATTGACGCCGGTCGGGTTGGCGCGTTGGTTGTTTTCGCCAGTGTTGTCCGTCTGGTCGTCGGTAAGCACGGTGAACGGCAACCCGGAATGGAAGGCAAACACGCTGTTCAACTGCCAGCCATTGGTAAGAACCTTGACTGCGTTGACGTTGGGAACTTCGTAGCTCACCTCTCCAACAAGAGTGTGGCGAGTGTCGAAATCACTCTGGCCATAGTCGCCTTTGAAGTTAGTGCTGTCCTGGGGCAGTGCGCCACGATATGCGGTTACATCGTCGAAGGAGTGCGACCAGGTGTAAGCAGCTTGTGCTGTTAGATGGTGATAGTTGGACACGCGAAGCGTGGCCTGCAGCGAGTTGTAATTTGAGTTGCCGATGCTCTGAATCTCGTTGATGTTCCCATACTGAGGGAATACGCCGAAGTAGGGACGGCTGGTCTGGTCGACGCCAACGGAATTTGGGGTGCTCTGGTTCAGGTCAACGATGGAGAGCAGATGGTGACCTGCGCTGCCAACGTAGCCCAACTGGGCAATGACTTTCGTGCCAATTTCCTGCTCCAGTTGCAGGTTGTAATTGATGTTGTTGGATGGCTGGAAATTCTTGGCAACCGAGAACACTCCGCAGATCGAACTCAGCGAAGGATCATCCGAATTGTATTGGCAAGTGGGCGTCGTGACGGACCCAAACGGGTCTACCCCGGTTTGCCAGGAAGTCGCGGTGCCTGGACTTGTCGCCGGCGATTGCGTCGGCGTTACGCCAAGTGCGAAGACCGGGCTGGCCCCTGCGGGGTTGCTCTCAAGACCGTTGGGTGCGTTGTTACCCGGGCGGTTGTCGAGAAATGGGTTGATGTTTGGAATGTCGTAGTAGAGACCCGCGCCGGCCCGGACCACGGTGTGCGCAGCCGCCTGATATGAAAGGCCGATGCGAGGGCTGAAGTCGGTGTACTTGGGGTCGTAAATGCTGGAAATCTGGTCGCCCTGGAATGCGATGCCCGTGCCACCCAGTGAGGGCCGGAATACCGAGAGGTCCTTCTTGCTGTCATGAAGAGGTCCCTCATAGTCCCAGCGAACCCCCAGATTGATGTTGAGCTTCGGAGTGATCTGATAGGCGTCCTGCGCAAAGCCCGAAAAAGTTTTGACGAAGACTAGGCGCTCCGGATTGCCCAGCGTAATCGCAGCGGATTGGAACTCGCCGGCGAGATAGTCCGCCAGCGACTTGATACGAGCGATGACGTCTGGGTCTTCGATGCCGGCGGTCAGCTCGGACTTGCTGAGATCCCAGCTACCTTGCTTGCCATTGAACTTGAAGATGCCCTGGGCGTTGCGGTGGTAGAACTCGTCTAACTGGATTCTCCGGAATTCTCCGCCAAACTTGAATTCATTCTTACCCTTGACCCACGAGACATTGTCAGAGATCTGTCCCGTGATGTCCTGACGACCCTCAGGTGGTGTGCGGCCGGTCGAGTCGAAATTGGAAATCTGAAGTTTGGGTGCGTCAGTAAATGGAGAGCCAGTGATCAGGCCAACGCTCTTGACGTCGTAATTGGTCTTGTAGTCGTTGAAGATCTGGTTGAAGTAGTTCACACCAGCCAGGAGCTGGTTGGTGAGGCTCGGTGTAAAGGTGTGGTTGTAGGTGAGTTGCCAGTTCTGCACATGGATGGGGGCCACTTCGTAGTAGGGCAGCAGGTCGGAACCAACTGGGGCTACCTGATTGCCTTGACCGCCGAACCAGTGTGCGGAGAAGCTGTTCTTGCTGTTGACGTTGTAGTCCAGCCTGCCGACACCGTTGTAGCTGTACCCAAACTCAGGATCGGGGCTGACATAGTTGCCAACCTGCGGTCCCTTGTTCTGTTCAGTACTGGAAGATTGCAGCGCATTGCTCGGCCAAAGCTGTGTCAAAAGGCCCGTAGACACGGGGTTTATGCTGGCGCCATTCGCGGTAACTACGCTCGACGCGTACTGCTGCCAGACAGCGGTCGGCTCAGTGGTTTGCAGCGGAACGCCGATGACAAAACGCTGCTGCTCATAGTTGAGGAAGTAGAAGAATTTGTCCTTAATGATCGGACCGCCGAGCGAGCCGCCGGCGTTGTAGTCGCGGACTTTCTGTTTGGTCGCGGTGAACGGGCTCTTTGCTCCGAAAGCCTCGTTACGGTTGAAGTAGTAGGCCGAACCGTGCAGTTTGTTGGTGCCGTTCTTGATGCTGAGCGTCGCCGTACCGCCCGGGTTGCGGCCCGTGTCCGCAGATGCGTTGGTCTGAACCGAAAACTGCTCGACAGCGTCGATCGGCAGGATAATACCGGCGATTCCAGAAACGCCGCCCTGGTTAATTGCGGGAATGTTATGCCAGATATCGTTGTTGTCGATGCCGTCAACCTGCCAGTTGATCTGGTTGGCGCGCGTTCCGTTAAGCGAGCCATAGCCGCCCGCACCGGAGTTGGCAAAGCCGGGAGTAAGCGTCGCGAGCTGAGTAAAGTCGCGGCCATTCAAGGGAGCATCATCTACCGCTGCCGCATCAATGATCGTCGTCTGCGTGGTCGTGGTGGTGTCTAGCGTGTACGCATCCGCTTGAACTTCGACTGTCTCTGCTGACGAAGCGATTACCAGCCTGACTGCCTGGGTAAAGATGACACCTGCCGAAACCGAAACGCCTTCGATCTTGGACGTCTTGAATCCATTCGCGCTTACCGTCAGCGTGTATTTCCCGAGATTGACTTCTGGAAATGCGTATTCACCGGCAGTCGACGTGATCGTTTTGATCGTGGTGTTGGTGGCTTCGTCTGTGGCCTCTACGGTCGCGCCTGGGATCGCAGCACCCGACTGATCCGTTACCGTGCCATTGATTCCGCCTCGAAACGTGTGCTGAGCCCAGGCTCCGAAAGGTGCCGCAAGTGCAAGCGTCAGCAGCAGCGCTGCGACACGTAGGGTGATACGAGTACCGCTCAACTTCATGAGTACGTCCTCCAAAAAAAAATCAAGGTAAAGATGTATTGTTCGCATTTCCGGAAAAGGTAGGATCGGATGCGATATCGCCGATGCACAATTACGCGCACGGCTGGGACTAGTTTGTAGCAGGGAAATTACAACAACTACAGAGCTGGTCTGATGG
>CAILBQ010000192.1 GCA_903832475.1 uncultured Acidobacteriota bacterium
CTCCGGCGGCTAACCAGTGTGGTCGCGTCCTGTTCAACGAATATCACGTGGAAGATCGTTCGACCTCGACGACCGGAGGCAAGACTTTTCCCGCAGAGTGCCCTGTCGCCGCACCGACCGCCCAAGAAAAAATGCTGGAATACGCCCTCTTCGATCTTTCTTCGTTTGTCACCCCGGTCGTGGTGCCCACGGTTGCCATAGCCGTTAGCTCGAGCCCAACCAACTTCAGCGAGGGCGACACCAGCGACACCATCACTGTGAATGTAAGCAATACCAGCGCCAGTTCCCCCGTCGACAAATCCGCAGTTCTCAGCATCACACTTCCCGCCAACCTTACCGCTGCCGCCATCAGTGATAACAGCGGTAACTGGACCTGTGCTCTGGCTACTCTCACTTGCACGCGCACCACCGACTTAGCCGCCAATTCCAGCGACTCGGTCACTATCACTGTCAGCGTCGCCCCGAACGCCACCGGCGGCGTTGCCAGCGTCTCCAGCAGCGTCACCGTTCAACTCTCGAGTCCAACCTTCTCTACCAACCTCTCCGTACCGGTCACCGTCACGCTGCTGCGCCATGCCGCCGTATCATGGGCCACGCCGACTGCCATCACCTATGGGACGGCGATCTCGGCAACTCAGTTGAATGCTTCCGGAAACACCGCGGGATCCTACGCGTACGCGCCGGCCTTGGGTACGGTGTTGGGAGCCGGATCGCACACCTTGTCGGTCGTATTCACACCTACGAATCAGGTCAATTACCCAGGGACCGGCACCGCTTCGGTCATCCTGACGGTGAATCAGGCGACGGCCACTGTGACCCTGGGCAATCTGTCGCAGACGTATACCGGTTCGCCGCTTGCGGCCACCAGCAGCACCAGCCCATCCAGCCTCACGGTCGACCTCACCTACAACGGGTCTTCGACTCCGCCGACCAGCGCAGGTACGTACACTGTGGTGGCCACCGTGAGCGACCCCAACTATGCCGGCAGCGCCACCGCCACCCTTACCATCTCCAAAGCATCGTCTACAGTAACGCTGGGCGACTTGTCCCAGGCGTATACCGGGGCTGCCCTCGCCGCAACCGCCACCACTGTTCCCTCAGGCCTGACGTTGACGCTGCTCTACACGGGCACCGGAGCAACATCCTACGGACCCACGGCCACCCCGCCCACCGTCGCGGGGACGTATGCAGTTGTGGCGACCGTGAACGACATCGACTATGTCGGCACGGCTTCCGGCACCTTGCAGATTACCCAGGCAAGCGCCAACGTGACGCTCGGCGGTCTCGCCCAGACCTACACCGGCTCACCCCTGTCTGCAACTGCCTCGACCATCCCCAGCGGACTTGCGGTCAACGTCACTTACAACGGCTCTCCGATGCCGCCTACCAGCGCAGGATCCTACGCCATCACAGCGACCATCAACGACACCAACTACGCCGGCACGGCCTCCGGAACCTTGGTCATTGCCAAAGCCGCTGCCGCTATCACGCTCGGGAATCTAGTCCAGACCTACACCGGCTCACCCCTGCCTGCAACTGCCTCGACGATCCCCAGCGGACTTGCGGTCAACGTCACTTACAACGGCTCTCCGACGCCGCCTACCAGCGCAGGAACCTACGCCGTCGCAGCGACCATCAACGACACCAACTATACCGGCACAGCTTCAGGAAGCCTGGTCATTGCCAAAGCCGCCGCTTCCATCGCACTGAGCAACCTCGCACAGACATACACCGGCTCACCCCTTGCCGCAACAGCCGCGACCATTCCCGGCGGACTTGCGGTCAACCTCACTTACAACGGCTCTCCGATGCCGCCTACCAGCGCAGGAACCTACGCCGTCACAGCGACCATCAACGACGCCAACTACGCCGGCACAACCTCAGACACGCTGGTGATCGCAAAGGCGTCCGCGACCATCACCTTGAACAACCTCGCACAAACCTACACCGGCTTAGCCCTTCCCGTTACGGCCGTGACAATTCCAAGTGGCCTCGGCGTGACGCTGACGTACAACGCTTCGTCCATTGCGCCGACCAACGCAGGCAGTTATCCCGTGGCAGCCGTCATTACCGACGCGAATTACGCCGGTACTGCGTCCGGCACACTGGTCATCTCCAAGGCTGCTGCCACTATTCTTCTTGGCAATCTGAGCCAGACGTATACCGGCTCACCCCTTGCCGCCTCAGCAGTAACATCGCCGAGCGGACTTCTGGTCGAACTGACTTACACCGGCACCGGAAACACTCTCTATCAAACCAGTTCCAGTCCTCCCACGGCACCGGGAACGTATTCGGTCGATGCCGCCATCAACGACCCGAATTTCGCCGGCTCCGCAACTGCCCCCATGGTGATTCTGGCGGCGACAACGCCAACGGTGGACGCACCCGCGCCGATCGTCTTCGGATCAGTGCCCGTGGCAACCGCCAGCCTACCTCAAATTGCAACCTTTTCATTCACGACCGCCGGGGTCATCGGCGCTCCGGCGGTCATGACTCTGGGATCCCCGGGCCTCGATTTTGAAGACACGGGGACAGGCACCTGCGTGGCGAATTCTCTTTGGATCAGCGGCCAGACTTGTACCGTCGGCCTGGTCTTCACGCCCGCCTATCCCGGGACCCGCAGCGGCGCCGTTCAACTCAAAGACGGGGTAGGAAACGTGGTGGCGACTGCCCTGCTATCCGGGACCGGCATCGGCCCGCAAGTAAACTTCCTTCCCGGCCGGGAGACAACCATGGCGCTCACCGGCAGCGGACCGACAACGCCAAGTGGCATGGCGGTGGATGGGGCGGGCAACCTGTACACCGCCGACCCTACCCGCCGTACGGTCTACCGCACCACTCCGCAAGGCGCGACCACCTCCATCCTCGATCTTGCGAATGCAGGTTCCGGTCCTGCGGCTTCGCCACAATCCCTGGCCATCGACGGTGCCGGCAACCTGTCCATCACCGACGTTCAAAATGGCCAGGTGCTCCAGGCCACGCCATCCACAAGTGGGTATGCACTGAATCCCAGTCCACTGGCAACGGGACTTTCTTCACTGGGAGGCATCGCGGTTGATTCGATGGGATCCATCTATCTCGCCGACACTGGCAACAATCAGATACTCAAGCTGCCTTTTTCGGCAGGAGTGTACGGAGCGGCTTCGGCCATCGTCACGGGGTTCAATCATCCCTCCGCGGTCGCTGTTGATGGTAGCGGCAACCTGTTCGTGGCCGACACGGGGAACAATCGCATCCTCAAGGAATTCTGGACAGGCAGCACATATGAAGAGAGCACAATTGCCGCCGGATTCGATGGACCCTTGCAACTGACCGTTGACGGGGTTGGCAACCTGTTCGTCGCTGACTCTGGGCAAAGCAACCTTGCACAAGGCCAAATCTACAAAGTAACTCCGACGAACGGAGGCTATACCAAGTCAGTCATCCCCATGCCCGTTTCCCCGGCTCATTTCTTGGCAGTCACGGTGGATGAATCCGGGCGCATTTACGCTACCATCTCCGGCGCCAGCCAGGTGTATCAGGAAGATTTCACCAGCACTCCAACGTTGAACTTTGCGGCTACACCGGTAGGCCAGACCAGCAGTGACAGCCCGCAATCCGTGCAGATCGTCAATGTCGGCAATGCAGCTTTGTGTTTCGATTCCTCAGGTTTCACGGCTCCTGCGGACTTCACGCAGGTTTTCAGTTCGAGCGCTGAACCGGACTGTGCGGCCAGCAGTGCCGTAATCGCCGGCGCCAGTTGTCAAGTCGCGCTCGCTTTCACCCCGATCACCGCCGGCAATCCGCATGCCGAGTCTTTTCCCATCGGTGATAACTCATTGAATGTTCCGTCCCGGCAGCGAATCACCCTGGATGGAATTGCCAACCCAGCCATTCTGACCATCTCTCCTCCAGGACCCGATCTGCCCAGCGGGACGGTAAGTTTGCGTTTCGCCGGTGTTACTTTCACCGCCAGCGGAGGGGCGGGAGGATACCTGTATTCATCGACCGGCGCCCTGCCGCCAGGATTGACCTTGTCATCGACGGGTGTTCTCTCGGGAACTCCGACGACCACAGGCAACGCGTATTCCTTTTGCGTGACCGCAACAGATACGCTGGCCAACACGGCAACTCGCTGCTACTCGATGGCTGTCCTGCCTGGGACCGCCGTAGTTACCTTGAGCCACCTCGCCCAGACCTACACGGGCTTGCCTACCTCAGCGGCGACGACCACGATACCAGCCGGCCTCGCCGTAAGCCTGACTTACAACGGCTCTCCGAATGCGCCTGCTAATGCAGGCATCTACTCAGTAACCGCGACCATCCACGACCCTAACTACACCGGAAGCACCTCGGGAACTCTGGTGATCGCCAAGGCCGCCGCAACCATAACCCTCAGCAACCTGGCCCAGACCTACACCGGCTCTCCTCTGTCGGCCGAGGCCTCCACCAATCCCCACGGACTCAACGTGGACTTCACTTATAACGGCTCATCGATTCCACCC
>CAILBQ010000193.1 GCA_903832475.1 uncultured Acidobacteriota bacterium
CTCATCGAGTGGGGTGAGAAATTCAAAAGCATCAAGAAGCGAGCCGACGGCGAAATTGTCATCACTTCAGCCGGCGGCGACACCCGCAAAATCGTCGTCACCCTGAACTGATCTCACTCACCCCACCAACAGTCATCCCCACCCCAACAATAATCGTCATCCTGAGCGAGCGCAGCGAGTCGAAGGAACCGCGGTGGTGGTTGCTTTTGCTCTCGTCCTTGCTTTTCTTTCTGTCATTCCCCTCAAGGGAATCTGCTTATTTCCGCCGGGTGCCTCATATCTGTCGGCGCTTTTCAGCCGACAGATGTGGGAGGAAAGACCTCAAACCGCCGCCAACGCCGTCTCCAGATCCGCAATCAAATCTTCCTTATCCTCAATCCCAATCGACAGCCGCACCAGCCCCGGCGTGATCCCCAGCTCGCGTCGTCGCTCTTCACTCAAGGCAGCATGCGTGGTCGTCGCCGAGTGCGACGCCAGCGACTCAACCCCGCCTAATGATTCCGCATTCAGGATCAGCTTGAGGCCCGCGAGAAAGCGTCCCACCGCCTCCTGCGTGCCAAGCTCCAGCGTCATCATCGAGCCAAAACCCTTCTGTTGCTTAACCGCGATATCATGTTGCGGATGCGACTCGAGTCCTGGGTAAAAAATCTTCTGCACCTTGGGATGGGTCGACAGAAATTCAGCGCAGGCACGGCCGTTTTCTTCATGCTGCTTCATGCGCAGAGGTAGAGTCTTGATGCCGCGCAGCACCAGGAAGCATTCAAACGGCGAGAGAATGCCGCCCATGGCCTTCTGAATGAGATGAATCCGCTCTGCCTGTGCCTGCGTGGTCGCGACAAGCACGCCGCCCAGGCCGTCCGAGTGGCCGTTCAAAAATTTGGTCGTCGAATGCATGACTATGTCCGCGCCCAGCGCGATCGGGCTCTGCAGCACCGGCGACATAAAGGTGTTGTCGACGCTGACCTCGGCGCCCGCCGCGTGAGCGATCTCGCAGACAGCGGCGATGTCAGTCAACTGCATCAGCGGGTTGGTCGGCGTTTCGACATGTACCAATCTCGTGTTCGAACGCAGCGCCGTCTTCAGCGCTTCAAGATTCGCCAGATCGACATACTGGATCTCGATGCCGTAATGGCAGATCACCTGGTCGAGTAGCCTCGCCGTTCCGCCATACACATTGTGCGAGCAGATCATGTGGTCGCCGGCATGCAGAGGTGCTACCAGCGCGGTGATCGCCGCCATGCCGCTGCCGAAAACGTGCGCTGTCTTTCCGCCTTCAAGAGCGGCGAGCGCCTCTTCCAGCCGATCGCGTGTTGGGTTGCCGGCGCGCGAATAGTCCCACCCCTTGTCCGTGCCAATGCCGGTCAGTTCAAAGGTAGACGAAAGATAAATGGGTACATTCACCGCCCCGGTTTGCGGGTCAGGATATTGTCCAGCGTGGACGGCGAGGGTCGAGTATTTGTAATCAGACATGATCGGCGTGCAAAGCTCCTGCTTCCAGCTTATCGTGCGCTTCTGGCTGCTGCTTTTCCTGATTGCTCAGATAGCTTGACCCAGCTTTTTTTCGAGGTGAAAGGAAGACGTGATCCTGCGTGGCGATTTTACGCGAACGCGTTAGTTCGCAACCGTCAGCACAATGTGCATGCGCGTATCCCCGAAAGGCCGCCGCATCGCAGTGTACTGCGTGACGTTGAAACCCTTCTGGATGGCCCGGATCTCAACACGCTTCCCGTATTTCTTATCATCGAAGGTGAAGTTTCCCTGCGCGTCTGCGTAGGTTGACGCCAGCAGGCGATGATCTTTGGGGCTGCGCAGTTCAACCGTTGCGTATTCCACCATCAGACCCTTGGAATCCACGATCGACCCCGAAAAGTGCTGCACGTGCAACGGACGGTCGTGCACAACCATCGCCTGCCCTTGCGCGAGCGCGCCTATCGGCGTAACAAAGAACAAGCCGCACGCCAGGGCCCACGCAGCCGCCTTCACGCGCCGCCGCCGAAAATGTTTTTCGAGAGATAGCGTTCCGCGGAATCCGGGATGATGAGTGCGATGCGTTTGCCGGGGCCGAGTTCTTTGGCCAGCTCAGCCGCTGCGAAGACGATAGCGCCAGCGCTCGATCCGCCCAGCAGGCCTTCTTCGGCGGCCAGTCGTTTGACCATGGTGAAGGCGTCATGATCGTTCACGGCGACGACGCGATCACAGAATTCACGGTGAAAGGTTTCCGGGATGAAGTGAACTCCGATGCCTTCCACTTTGTGCTTGCCCGCAGGCCCGCCCTGCAGGATGGAGCCCTCCGTCTCGACGGCGACGTTGATGACCGCGGGATTGTGCTCCTTCAAAAAGCGGGCAATGCCGGAGAAGGTGCCGCCCGACCCAACGCCGGCCACAAACCCATCCACGCGGCCTTCCATCTGCTCCCAGATTTCCTGCGCCGTGGTGTCGTGGTGATATTCCGGATTGGCTTGGTTTTGAAATTGCAGCGCAACAAAAGAGTCGGAGGTTTTCTCCGCGGCTTCGCGGGCCCGCCGGATCGCTCCCGCCATACCTTCATCTTCCGGCGTGCGAATGACCTCCGCGCCGAAGCCGCGCATCAGGATGCATTTTTCTTCGGCAAACCCTTCCGGCACGTACAGCGAAACCTTGTAGCCGCGATTGACGCCGATCAGGGCCAGCCCGACGCCGGTATTTCCCGCCGTGGCCTCGATGATCGTCGATCCAGGATGGAGTAGCCCCCGCGCTTCCGCATCGAGAATCATGCCAAGAGCGGCGCGATCCTTGATGCTGCCACCAGGGTTCAGGAACTCCAGCTTGGCAAAAAGAGCGGCGGAAGGCGCTGGAGCGACGCGGCCGAGACGCAGCATCGGGGTCGAGCCCACCAGCTGGGTGATATCTTCGGCAATGCGCAGGGCCGGGTTGGTAACAGCAACAGTCATGGGTACCCAGTTTATCGCACAAAGCGGAACGGATTCTGCCGCCGGGAAGTCTCAAGCAAGAAGCACTATGTTTGAGTAAGAATAGGCGCATGGCAGATCCAGGATCCACTCTTCCCCCTCCGGCCGCGCCGGGCCCCGAAACGACCTCCTCGAGCGCGCGGACGAACTGGCTGGCTCGCCTTCTGGGTCAGGCGCGGCTGGGGTTTGTCTTCATCGCTCTGACGGTCTTGGTTGTGAGCCTTGGATTCTGGTGGTCCACGCGCGACGCCATGGAGGACCTTCCGTTTCTCAAAGGCTACCGGCAGGGCGTCAACCTGCCGGAAAGCCAGAAGACGCTGGTCGACCTGCGTCCCTGGCAGGTTGCTTCGACGCTGGCAACCTTTGCCGTGACCAACGAAGAGGTCCAAGACGCCGAAGAGGCGGAGCGGCTGGCCGACCATGAAGTCGATCAGGCGTTCGCGGCCGCTCTGCGCGAAGCCACTGCCCGGGTACAGAAGCGGGTGCTGACCGGCGAAGCGCTGGAGCTTTCGCAGCGCGTTGCAGATCTGGAAAAGCTGGTCAAGGACGATAAGGCGCAGATGGCCGCCATGACAGCCTCTGGAACGGGAACAGACAGCGAGAGCGACGATCTGGAAATTGCCAAGGCGCAACTGGGCCTGGATAACGACCAGTTGAACGACGCGCAGGAAGATGTGGCGCGCGCTTCCGGCGACGATCGCGCCAAGATTCAGCAGGAATTGTCGGATCGCGAAGCGGCCATGAAGAAATATGACGCCGGTCTGCAAGTCAAAGGACCGGCAGCAGTGGCGTCGGCACGGCGATATGAGACCCTCATGGCGCAGATCACGGCATGGCGAAACCAGATAACGCGGCAGGCGCTGCTGGAACAGGCCCGGCAGCAGACGCTGAACGATGTAGCCAGCCTGACCAAGCAGCACAACGCGCTGCAAGCGCAGATTGGCGCCGCCAGCCATGCGCCGGCGGGCAGTGGGACGGCGGCAAGCGGTGCGCAAGGAGACCATGCGGCCAG
>CAILBQ010000194.1 GCA_903832475.1 uncultured Acidobacteriota bacterium
GAAACAGGTTATCTATTCAACCGGCGAACCCCTGGCGCAATACGCCCCAGCGGACGCAGCCCCTGCCATCCCGAAGGCCGCTCGCGAAGAGTTACCAGTCAGCCAACCCCCGCCTACCGCCCCGCCGCGCCCCGCTCAATCAGCCGCGTCGTCGAGTGCCCTGCGACGATGGGAACGATCGCCACTCTGCCGCCCCAGGACTTCACTTCCTTCGCCCCGACCACCGTCGACTCATCGTAGTCGCCGCCCTTGACAATGACATCAGGCCTCGTCGCGAGAATCAGTTCCATCGGCGTAGGCTCTCCAAAGACAACCACGGCATCGACTGCGGCCAAGGCGGCTAAAACTCGCGCGCGTTCGCGTTCACCTACCACTGGCCTGCTCGGTCCCTTAAGCCCAGAAACCGAAGCATCGCTGTTGATGGCCACAATTAACCGATCGCCCTGCCTCCGCGATTCTTCGAGCACCGTGATGTGGCCTACGTGTAGCAGATCGAAGCACCCGTTGGTGAATACAACTCGTTCGCCGCTCGAGCGCCAGACCGCCACGCGACGCACCAACTCCTCGCGGTTGAGAACCTTGTCCTGGGCGTGCAGCGCGATATCAGGAGCCAGCGCAGCAAGCAGCTCATGCTGCTCAACCGGCACGGTGCCGACCTTCCCCACGACAATTCCGGCAGCAATGTTTGCCAACTGGACAGCAGGCTCGATCGCCAGCCCCGAAGCCAGACACAGACCAAGCACCGCAATCACCGTATCGCCCGCGCCTGACACATCGAAAACCTGCCGCGCCACAGCAGGCGCAACAAAACGATGCCCGGGCCGGATCACAGCAATGCCCTTTTCGCTCAAAGTCGCGGTCAGATATTCCAGATCGAATTCAGAGACCATGCTTTCCGCGGCCTGCAGCATGGATTCGAGATCGTGTCCTTCCGGTCGTGAGCTGGCCCCCACCGCGACCGATAGCTCCTGAAGGTTGGGACAGATGGTCGTTGCCCCTTTGTACCGGCTGAAGTCCGCGGTCTTGGGATCGACCAATACCGGTATCCCTTTCGTCTTCGCCGCCTCGATCACCGCCTGGCAAACCGCCGGCGCCAGAACACCTTTGGCATAGTCCGACAGGATCACAGCATCGCATTTCGGCAGCTCTTCGAGAACTTTTGCAAGCAGTCGATCATGATGTTTGTCGGGCCGCGCGCTCAGCCGCTCGCTGTCCAGTCGCAACATCTGCTGCCGCCCGCCCAAGATGCGCAGCTTGGTGATGGTAGGAAAGCCTTCGCAGGCCACAAAGCCAGGATCAATGCCCTGCCCCCGTAGTCCCGTAGCCAGCAATGCCTCATCCGCATCGCCGCCGGTGAAGCCAACCAGCGAAACACTGGCTCCCAGCTTGGCCAGATTCATGGCCACGTTGGCCGCTCCGCCCGGCTGCTCACTCTGGTGCGTCGCGCGCACCACGGGAACCGGCGCTTCCGGAGAAATCCGGCCCACCTCACCCCAGATGTACTTGTCCAGCATGACGTCGCCCAGCACCAGCAGACGCTTGGCAGGCCACTCGTTTTCAATTTTCTGAATGATCTCGTGCAGTTGCTGTAACGGCTGGCTCATCGATCAGCGAACCCCCGCTTCCCGATCCGCAACGCCCGCCTGCATCGGCGGGTCAGCCGCAGGAAAATTCCCAGTCAGTGCCTGGTCGGCCAGATGCCCGCGGTCTCGCTCGATCACGTCCAATTCCAGCCAGTCGCAGATCATATGCCCAGCCAGAATGTGCGCCTCCTGCACCCGAGCCGTGTCACGCGAGTCGACTGCGAAAAGGTAGTCAGCCAGCCCTGCCATACGCCCCCCGCCGGCTCCGGTAAAGGCCACCGTGGTAACGCCGTATACCTTGGCCGCTTCGATGGCGGCGATCACGTTGTGGCTGTTGCCCGACGTCGAGATTCCCACCAGCACATCACCCTTGCGTCCCAATGCTTCCACCTGCCGGGAGAACACTGCCTCATACCCGTAATCATTCGCAACCGCTGTCAGGATCGAAGTATCCGTCGTCAACGCAATCGAAGGCATGCCACGCCGTTCTCTCCGGAACCGGCCCACAATTTCTGCCGCCAGATGCTGCGAATCACCCGCGCTGCAACCATTGCCGCACCACAAAATCTGGTTGCCGCGGTGCAACGCATCGGCCATAAGCCGGGCAATCGCCTCCAGCACATCCTGCTGAGCCTCCACTCCGCGAATCACTTCCAGGTGCTCGGCAATCGCCTTGCCGAACACTGTGTCTCGATCCGGTTGGTTCGCCATACTCTCCTCTTTGGGGGTAAGAAGGTTCGAGGCTCGCCCTCGGTTTCACCGAAAGCTCCTGTTGATATCATAGCCGGGTGAGCAACTCACCCCAAGCTTCCCTTCCCTCTGACCTCAAATCGCACAATCTAGACAAATCATTGCGAACCGTCTTTCTGGACCGCGACGGCGTCATCAATCGCAAGATGCCGGAAGGCCAGTACGTCACCTCCTGGCAGCAATTTGAGCTCTTGCCCGGCGTCTCTGAATCCATCGCGCAGCTAAACCACGCCGGCCTGCGCGTACTGGTCGTAAGCAATCAACGCGGCATCGCTCTGGGGCTCTACTCGGCCGCCGACGTCGACGAAATTCATCAACGCCTAGGCCTGGAATTAGCCGCTTCCGGCGCGCACGTAGACGGCTTTTATTTCTGCCCGCACGACAAAAATCAATGCACCTGCCGCAAGCCGTTGCCCGGTCTCTTCGATCAGGCCGTCTCCGACTTCCCCGGCCTCGAAGCAGCCAGCAGCCTGATCATCGGCGACTCGTTGTCCGATATCGAGTTCGGTCGTAACCTGGGCATGCGTACCATCTTCCTGCAAGGCGACGAGCATGCCAGCCGAAACCAGAAACCCGGCGCGCAAAAGGCTTCGGAGCTAGCCGATGAGACCTTTTCAACTTTGCCGCAAGCCGTCACCCACCTGCTCGAGCGGCAACGCCAGGCGCAGGTTTAACGACCCGAAGAAGCCGCCTCTTCCCGGCTCATAGTCTGGTATGTTTCCGTGATTCCCGCTTCCAGTTCCGTCATGGGCCCATCGTAGCCTAGCTCGCGAAGCGCGGTCAGGTCGGCTTCCGTAAAGTGCTGATACCGCCCTTCCAGATCCGCGGGAAACGGGATGTATTCGATCGGGCACTCGCCATGCACGGTCATCAGCGCCCTTGCCACGTCATTGAAGGTACGACTCTTTCCCGATCCGGCGTTCGCCAGCCCGCGGTACGTCTTCTTTGCCTCTCCCGCCTTGGGCGCATACGGTCCGATTTGCGCAAAAAACATGTTCAGCCGGGCCAGGTCGCGAACATACACAAAATCCCGCCGCTGCTCCCCATCGCCGTAGCCCCCTGTCCCCGCGAACAACTTCACCTTGCCAGTTTCCTTCATCTGCTTGGTGAAATGATGAATGACAGAAGCCATCCGCCCCTTGTGCTGTTCGCGAGGCCCGTACACATTGAAGTAGCGCAGCCCCACTGCCGTGATC
Source organism: uncultured Acidobacteriota bacterium (assembly GCA_903832475.1). Lineage (GTDB taxonomy): Bacteria > Acidobacteriota > Terriglobia > Terriglobales > Acidobacteriaceae > Acidicapsa. The sequence goes on from CAILBQ010000194.1 coordinate 3,530, forward strand.
GGCACCGCATTCAATTCGAGCTGCTTGCGAAAGTAGTGGTCGAAGACCAACTTCGAATACCCGTAGATATTCAGTGGCCGCTCATTCTCGATGGTGAGCGTAAATCGCCCGGGTCCGCTCAGACCGTACACTGCCGCGGTCGAAGCAAACACCAGCGGCGCGGCCTTGCGAATGGCGAAGCTGAGCACTTCCTTGGTGTACTCGAAGTTGTTGTCCATCATGTACACGCCGTCATCTTCCAGCGTGTTCGAGCAGGCTCCCTGGTGCAGAATAGCCTCGACCACGCCCACTCCCAGGCCGCCCTCGCGAATCGCCCGCCGAAACTCGCGCTTGTCCAGATAGTCGACATAGCGCGCGCCATGCAAATTTTGAAATTTGCGCGCATTGGCAAAGTTGTCGACGATCAGGATGTCCGTAATCCCATGCGCGTTCAATTCATGCACCAGGTTGCTGCCGATGAATCCCGCGCCTCCAGTAACGATGTACATGCGCAATTTCTCCTCGTTCACTGCAGTCCACAGACCCGCCCACCCACGTTTGCGGGAATTGAACCGAAAGTTAAGTCCGCTGTCGGCGGTCGCTGACCCAGACCTGCTATGTGCCCAGAACATTCAGCGTTGGTGAGCCCGTCCGAGCAGCTTGAGTCTCACCCAGCACGGATAAAACCGCAGCGGTCATCTCCTCGACCGATATGGATGTCAGGCACTTCCTGCCCTCGAGGATGCATGTCTCGAGGTTGCAGCCGAAACACTCAACCTGATGATAAATGACCTTGTGCTGTCGACCCGCCGGATACCAGACCCCCGGCAAGCCTCGCGCCGAGAAGCAGATCACGCAGGGAACACCTGCGCAAGCAGCCAGATGCATCGGCCCCGAATCAGGCCCCAGGAAAGCCTGCGCAAATTCAAAGACTGCCGCAGTCTCGCGAGGACTCAATTTACCGCAGAGATTGGTTGACCCACTAGCCCAATCCGCCTTCGCATATTCGCTGACCTCGGAGTCTTCCTTCGCTCCTATCAATGCCAGTCCGTAATCGGGATAGCGCACCGACAGCCGACCCAACAGTTCGCGCCAGTTTTCCTGCCCCCAATCCTTGGCCTGCATCTTCGTTCCCGGCCCGCAGACGATGAGCGGATTGCCTGCCAAATCTCCCAGAGCCGAGCGCGCGGCACTCCGCTCCTCGGCCGTCAATCGCAGGCTCCAATTCTGGAGTTCACCCACGCCCGCATCGCCAAGCGCTCGAACCGTCCGCGCCAGCCGCGATGCCTCTGCCTCATACAGCCCAGTTGCTGGATCCTGCACGCGCATTACTTCATCTGGACCCGGCAGTCCGAGAATTCGCTTCACTCCGCCAGCAAGGCGGAAAAACCACCGATCCCGCCGAACCGCCTTCAAACTGCGCACCGGCATCAAGTAAACCAGCACATCCGGCTTGAATCGGCGAATCTCCCGGCCCAGCTTCCACAGCTCGGCAACGCTGCGAGTTCCGACGGTATAGCGCATATAACCATGCACCAATCCCGAGTCTCCCAGCACTGCTGCCGAAGCAGGTGCCTTCGTATGGATAGGAAAATTGGTCAGCAGCACTCGTTCAGCATTCGAATACACGC
>CAILBQ010000195.1 GCA_903832475.1 uncultured Acidobacteriota bacterium
TGTTGGGGTCTTGAATGACGGCCGCAAAGCTGTCGATGCCGATTTGCATGGCGTATACCTTCTTAAAAGCTAATTAGTTGTTGCAACAGGTAATTGGATGCGGGAAGGCTCTATGTTGATTCAACAGCGATTGATCGAATGCGGGTATGATCTCCTGCATGGCGACGTGCGGAGGGCTTGCGTGGAGAAGGGCGGTATTAGCACTGAGCGTTCTAATCGCGCTGTACGGCGCTCGGTTGCGGGCTCAGGCAGGACCTCCTTTTCAAACCGATGATCCTACGCCGGTGGATCTGGGACACTACGAGGCTTACGTGTTTGGTACGGCGGACGGGACGCCGGCAGAAATGGACTGGAGCGGGCCTGCGTTTGAATTCAACTGGGGCGCCGTACCACGCATTCAGTTGCACGCCATTGTGCCACTGGGCGGGGTTGAGCCGTTCAACAATACGATTTACGCGCCGGGTGGCACGGGACCGAGTGCGTGCGGGCTGAACGATATGGAAATAGGGGTGAAGTTCGGCTTCCTGAAACAGACGCCGCACCGGCCGCAGGTGGGATCGTTCACCATGTTTGAGCTGCCGACAGGAAATAGCGATAAAGGCCTAGGCGTGGGCAAGGCCTGGTACAAACTGCCTCTGTGGGCGGAGAAGGAGTTTGGCCCGTGGAGCCTGGTGGGCGGAATGGGCTATGGCGTCGTTCCGCAGAAGGGCTACAGGAACTACCTGTATGGCGGGTTCCTGGTGAAGCGGGTGTTGAACGAACGTCTGGAGCTTTCGGTCGAAACTTTTTCGCATGCCCGGGAGGGCTTTGCGGCGGCTCAGACAGAGGCTTCGTCGCTGATCGATGCAGGCGGGTATTACCACTTCAAGGCCGAAGGGTGGCAGTTGCTGTTTGCCTATGGACATTCGGTGGCAGGGCAGACCGAGAACTACGGGTACCTGGGACTTTATAAGACCTGGGGGAAGGACAAGGGTGGGGCTGACGCAGATGCGGCGAAGGAACCGTAGGCGCCGCCAATGACGGACGCTGATACGCGGCCGGAAGCAGACGCGGGTTCTCCGACTTCGCTCCCTTTGGTCGCTCCGTTCAGGATGACAACTCATTTTTGTAGTCGTCGACCAGAGTTGCAGAAACTGCCGCCAGGTTGAGCGAATAGATCTGACGCCGTTGCGGGAATAAGCAGTGCGGAGCACTTCAGTCGAAGACGACGGTTTTGTTGCCGTAGCAGAGGATGCGGCGTTCGAGGTGCCAGCGGACGGCGCGGGAGAGGACGATGCGCTCAAGGTCGCGGCCGCGGGCGACGAGGTCTTCCACCTGGTCGCGGTGGGAGATGCGGGCCACGTCCTGCTCGATGATCGGGCCGTCGTCGAGCACGCTGGTGACGTAGTGGCTGGTGGCGCCGATGAGCTTGACTCCGCGGGCGTGGGCAGCGTGGTAGGGGCGGGCTCCAATGAAGGCCGGCAGGAAGGAGTGATGGACGTTGATGATGGCTGCCGGGTAGCGGGCGACGAAGGTCTCGGTGAGGATCTGCATATAGCGGGCGAGGACGACGAGCTCGACGTTGAGCTCCTGCAGGAGAGCAAGCTGTTGGGCCTCCGCTTCGGCGCGGGTGGCCGGGGTGACGGGGATGTATTCGAAGCGGATGGTGTGGAAGGCGGCGAGCTTCTCCACTTCGCGATGGTTGGAGATAATGACGGCGATGTCGCACGCCAGTTCGCCGGCGCTGGCGCGGTGCAGCAGGTCGGCAATGCAGTGCAGGTACTGCGAACAGAAGAGAGCGACGCGGGGGCGCTGCTTCAAGGTGCTGATCTGCCAGCGCATCTGCAGCTGGGCGGCAAGCGGTTCGAAAGCGGCGAGAAAGGTGGGGATGCTCTGGCCGTCGACGCCGTTGAGCGACCACTCGACGCGCATGAAGAAGAGGCCGAGCTCGTGGTCCTGATGCTGGTCCGCGTGGAGGATGTTGGCGCCCTGCTGGTAGAGGAGGCCAGCGACGCGGGCGACCAGGCCCTTCTGGTCGGGACAGTCGATGAGCAGCACGGCGCGATCGGGCGCGGCAGCGATGGCGGATGGCGATGTCATGCCTGTTCAGATTACCGGACCGGGCTGGAGGGCGCCGCTGCGGTTTGGCTCTATTCGCGGCGTAGGGCCTCGACAGGATCGACCTGCATAGCAGAGCGGGCAGGAAGCAGCGTGGCCGCGAGAGCGACCAATGCGAGGAGAACCGCGACGGCGACGTAAATCGACGGATCGTGGGGCGAAACCTGGAAGAGCAGGCTCTGCATGAGGCGGCTCAGGACGAGCGCGATGGCGAGGCCGAGAAGGCCGCCGAAAGAGACCATGCGTACGCCTTCGCGCAGGATGAGGCGCAGGATGTTCAGACGGGTGGCACCGAGGGCCATGCGCACGCCGATTTCCTGGGTACGCTGCGAGGCTACGTAGGCAATGACGCCGTAAAGGCCGATGACGGCCATGAGCAGGCCGCAGCCGGCGAAGAATCCGAGCAGCGCGGTGGCGAAGCGGGGCCGGTCGCCAAGCTCGTTTACGTCCTGGCTGAGGGAACGGATTTCGACGGGCGCGGTCGAGTCGAGCGGAGCCATCCGGGCGCGGATCCACGGGGCGACGACTGAAGCGGGAAGCGCTGTTTCGAGGAGGAAGTAGTGATGCAGACTCCAGGCCTGGGGGTCGCGGTTGTTGCCGAGGGTGTAGAACTCGGGCTCATCCTGGGCGGTGAGGCCGGCATTTTTCACATTGCCAGCTACGCCCGCCACAGTGAAGAGGGTGGGATCGGCGACGAAGTAAGGATTGAACGTGCCGAACTGGATGTGCCGGCCGATGGGGTCTTCTCCGGGAAAGAGACGCGAGGCGAGCAGCTGGCTGAGCACGAGGAGGTGTCCGGTCGAATTGCGTTCTGCTTCGGTGAAGCCTGCGCCGCGCACGATGGGAATTTGGAGCACTCGGAAGTAGTCCGGTGTGACGGTGCGCGAGGTGACGCTGCCGCCAGTTCCCTGCTGGGCGGGCGGCTGGCCGACGACGAAGATCTCGGAATAGCGCATCCCGTCGTGCCAGCCGTCGGGAGGCAGAGAGCTGCTCATGCCGACGGCGGTGACGCCGGGCAACTGGCGCAGGGCGGCTTCGGCGCGCAGGTAAAAGTCGTTGAAGCCCTTGGGGTAGTGCTCGGGGTTCAGAGCCACGTGGACGGTAAGGACATTGCGCGGCTCCATACCGAGGCTTTGGCTCTCGAGATGGGCAAAGCTCTTGATGAGCAGACCGGAGCTTGAGAGCAGCACGGCGCTGATGGCGATCTGCAAGGCGACCAGCATTCGCCACAGACGGGCATGGCTGCGCGAACTGGCAGCACGCGCAGCTAGAGACAAGGCGCGGGGTTTTTCCAAGCAAGCCAGGATGCCGAAGAAAAGCGCGCAGACCAGGGAGATCATAATCGTGAAGGCGATGACGCGCAGGTCGAGACGGGCCTTGGCGAGGAAGGGCAGCCCGGCGTGGCCGATGGCGATGAAGACGTGCAGAAGTAGCTCAGCCAAGACGCCGCCGGCTACGGCTCCGGCCATGGCCAGCATCCAGGCCTCGGTCATGGTTTGGCGGACGAGGCGGCCGCGGCTGGCGCCGAGAGCGGAGCGGACGGCGAGTTCCCTTCCGCGGGCAGCACCCCGGGCGGAAAACAGGCTGGCGACGTTGGCGCAGGCGATGAGCAGCACAGCAAAGACGCCACCGAGAAGAAACCACGCGGCGCGGTAGGCGTCCTGCATCTGCCGGTCGCGGACAGAGCGGACCTGGAGATGGAAATCGTTGCGGATTTCAGCGGGAATCCATTGCTGGGTGTGCAGGAACAAAGGCTGCATCTGGAGGCGGGCGCGATCGATGCCGATGCCCGGCTTGAGCCGCGCGAAGGCCCACATGGGAAGCCCGATGCCGCTGTTCAATGTATGCTGTGCGGCAACGTCCATCTGGGCGGGCAGGACGATGTCGACTGGCTGAAGACGAGGCATTTCGAAAGTGCGCGGCAGCACGCCGACTATGCGCACAGAGTGCTCGTCAAGTGAGATGTTCTTGTTCAGGATGCCCGGATCGCGGTTGAAGCGGCTGAGCCACAAGCCGTCAGAAATCATGGCGACAGCGGGGCCGTGAGGCTGGTCTTCTTCGGCGAGGAAGTTGCGGCCCAGCACCGGCGCGATGCCCAGCGTGGGCAGGAAGTTCTGGGAGATGCTACCGCACTGCAGATGTACCGGATGGACATCCGTCAGGTTGCAATCATGGGTGCCTTGCTCGAAGGTGAGCGAACTGAATGGCTGCTGGTTGTCGCGCCATTCGTAGAAAAAGCCGCCCAGCATGAATTCCTGTTTTTCGAGCGACTGCACCAGGCCGACGGAGACCAGGCGATCGTCGTCCGCGTAGGGGAGGCTGCGAAAGAGGATGCGGTCAACGACCGAGAAAACGGCAGTGGTGGCACCGATGCCGAGGGCCAGGGTGGCAATCACGGTCAGGGTGAAGGCGGGATTGCGGCGGAATCCGCGCAGCGCGAATCGGACATCCTGGAGGATGGTTTCGTAAAGCCAGGAGGGACGCTGCCGCCAGGTCTCTTCGCGGACGTTTTCCAACCCGCCGAATTCAATCAAGGCCTGGCGGCGGGCGGCGGAGGGATGGAGGCCAGCCTCAATTCCCGCGCGGATGGATTGCTCGACGTGAAAACGAAGCTCTTCATCCAGGTCGCGGTGGGTGCGGCGGAAGAGGACAAAGCGCAGGCGCGCGAACCACTCGCGCAGACTGAAGCGGGAGGCGCTCATGGGAGGGCCTCACGGCGCCCGAGCACCAGGGAGACGGCCGAGGACAAGCGATCCCATTGGTTGAGTTCGGCGGCAAGCTGTGCGCGGCCGGCAGCGGTCAGGGAGTAAAACCTGGCACGGCGATTGTTGTCGGAGCTGGCCCATTCGGACTGGATCCAGCCGCGATATTCAAGCCGGTGAAGCGCGGGATAGAGAGATCCCTGGCCCACTTGCAGGACATCCTGAGAAAGCTGCTGGATGCGTTGCGCGACTCCCCAGCCATGCATGGGATTCAGGGCCAAGGTCTGAAGGATGAGCAGGTCCAAAGTGCCCTGGAGCAGATCGGTGGATGGCGGCATGACTCCCCTCGACGTTCGACAACAGAGTCAGTCTGACTGTTGTCGATTGTCAAGGGGAAAACGCGTCAAGCACGCGGAGGAGCACCGGAGGCGGGGGCGAGACGCTGTCGAAGGCTGCCGGCCAGATCTACGACCACACGCAGCCTCTCCGCCAGGGGCGGGGGGATTTCGCGCTCGGCGAGAGCCAGTTGTGAATGCAGCAGGAGGCCCGCGAGAGTCGACTTGAGTTCAACTTCGAGGGCGGCGGCGGCGGCCTCCTGAGAGAGAGTACGTTCGCGTTCGCGGCGCTGAAGAGCCATGCGGATCTCCCGAGCGAGGCGTTGGGCGCCGGCGAGGGCGAAATTTGCCTGCACGGGGACGGCCAGACCGGCATGCTCCCAGATCAGGTCGACGCCGGCGGGATCGCTGTCCGCCAGACCTTCGTCGAGCACAACAGCTGCGTACTCGCAACGCTTGAGGGCGTTGAGGGCTGCTTTCCGGCTGTTGGCCAGCTCGCATCCGGTTTCGAGCAGTCTTGAGAGGGCGGTAGCGCAGTTTTCTGCTCCGTCGATACCTGTAACGATCAGGATTTTCATGATGGTCTCCAGTGCCACCAGCTCAGTGAGAAGGTGGACGGTGCCTCACAGGCACGTGAGAGGGCGCGAGCAGGACGCGCTGCGGTCAGCGGCCTGACAGGTGCTGGTTGGATGAAAGAGATTCCAGAAAGCGAAAGTCCCTGGGTCGCGTTTTGCCGGATGGGCTTTCGCGGGCGAACAGGCGTGGCTCAGCCGTCGCGCATCGGGTCATTGATGCCGTATTCCTTCAGCTTGCGATAAAGGGTGGTCTTGCCGATGCCGAGCAACTGGGCGGCGAGGAGTTTGTCACCGTCCAGGATGCGGATGGCACTGAGAATAGCCTGCCGTTCCATCTCGGCGAGCGGCTGCACGTCGCCGGTGTGATCGCCCAGCGGGGGCGGGACGACAATGGAAGCGCGATGGGCGTCGAGGCCTTGCTGCTGCAGGCCGGTGGGCAGATCGCCGAGTTCGAGCACGGGACCGGACGACAGGGCGCAGGCATGCTCGATGCAGTTTTCCAGTTCGCGGATATTGCCGGGCCAGTCATGGCGCATCATGGTGCGCAGGGCCTCATCGCTGAGGGTGAACTTGCGCAGACGGCCCCGTGACTGCCGCTCCAGGAAATGGGCGGTGAGCAGGGGGATGTCTTCGCGGCGATCACGCAAAGGGGGCAGGCGAAGGTTGACGACGTTCAGCCGGTAGAAAAGATCCTTGCGGAAGGTGCCGTGGTCGACCATGCTGGCGAGGTCGCGATTGGTAGCGGCAACCACGCGGGCCTTGATTGGGACACGATGAGTCGCTCCGACCGGGCGAACTTCCTTTTCCTGCAGAGCCCGCAACAGCTTAGCCTGCAGGTCGAGTGTCAGTTCACCGATTTCATCAAGGAAGACGGTGCCACCCTCGGCGGAAACAAACAGACCGTCTTTGGACTTGTTGGCGCCGGTGAAGGCCCCTTTCACGTAGCCGAAGAGCTCGCTCTCGATTAGCGTGGGCACCAGCGATCCGCAATCGACGGGCAAAAACGGCTTCTGCGCATTGGGTCCGGAAGCGTGAATGGTGCGAGCAACAAGCTCTTTGCCGCTGCCGCTTTCGCCGAGAACCAGCACGGGGTGGGTGCTTTGCGCGACCTTGGAGAGAATGCGGTAGAGTTTTTCCATCTCTGCCGAGCGCCCGATCATGGATCCCAGGCCCTGGCTGAGGCGAAGCCGCTCACGCAGACGGCGGCTATCTTCGTCGATGGACAGATGGGCCGCGGCGCGTTCCAGCATGGCAGACAACTCATCGGCGTCGAAGGGTTTGTTGAGGTAGTCGGCGGCGCCGCAGCGCATGGCCTCGACAGCAACATTGATGGATCCGGAAACGGTCATGACCAGAACTGCGAGGGTCGGACAGAGCACCTTGACTTCGGTAATCAGTTCCAGTCCTTGTTCCCCGATGGGCGGCAGGTTGAGGAGCAGGATATCGACGGCACGGCCGCGGAGCAGGGAGCGCGCCTCGGTGTAACTTCCGGTCGATTGAACAGCATAGCCCAGCGAAGCAGCGATTTCACTACAAGCCGACCGCACCGCAGAATCCGCCTCGACGACCAGCAAGTGCAGACGTATGCGCTGATCCGCGTGCGCTTGCACTTCAGCGGATTGAAGTGGATATTTCATGGAGGTTGTTTGGAACGCTGTTTCAAGCATGGTATTTGCCTTCCTAGTCGAAAAATGTGACGCAGGCCACACAGGTAGGAGAATTCTTGAAAATCATATGGAGTTTCGGTCGACGAATTCAAAAGCGAGCTACTGGTTGCCGTTTCAGGAGCGGATAGGAAAACGCAGGCGGAGCACCGCTCCAGTGACAGGCAGCGGGGAGACGTCCCGAAGTGCGCCTTCACCAGTCTGGCGAAGCAGGGCGATGGGACCATCGCGACGGTTGGCAGCAGTCACCGAGCCGCCGGCCGCGGCCATGATGGACCGTACAATCGCGAGGCCCATGCCGCGATGCGGGGCGGGCCAGCCCTCCCGGTGGGGCAGGTTCTCGCTGACGTCGACGCGGCTGGTGAAGCCGGCGGTGAAGATAGATTCGAGGGAGGATTCCGGGATTCCAACCCCGGTATCGGAGACGCTGAGGCTGAGGTGGTCGGCAAACTCTTCGAGCGCTACCTGGATGTGCCCACCTTCCGGCATGGCTTCGCCTGCATTCTTCACCAGGTTCACGAGGATGCGCGTCAGATCGTCGGCAGAAATGGCTACGGGCCGCTTGCCGTCGTAGAGGGAGAGGCCGACGGTGACGCCGGGGCCGGCAAGAGCGCAGAGCAGGTTGTGATTGGCAAGAACCTCTTCCGCAAGGTTTTGGATGGGGGGGGCAGCCACAAAGGGGCGCCAGCGAGGGCCGCTAGCCAGCGAGTCGACGGTAGAGGAGATCCGCTGCAGCGCACCGGTGGTGTTTGGATCGACAGAGGCAGAGCGATGCGCCGAGGCGGCGCGCAGGATCAGGCCGCGATCCTGGTAAAGTCGGCGCACATCCTGGTCGGCAGGACTGAGTGCAGCGGGCCGATTGCCGAGGCTGTTTCGAGAACCGTTCTTAGGCCAGTCCTGGCCACCGGGAAAATCGGCACCGGCAGTCTCGACGGCTGCGAGGCTGTCCGGCGCACTTTCCATAAGGAGCGATGACTCGGGGGAATCGCCGTCTTCTCGTGCGGCGCGCGCCATCAGCTTCTCAAGAATTCGATGGCTGCCATTGGCGATGAGGCGCAGCTCGCCCGCATAGTGATGGCTGGGCGGTTCGAGGACGCCGGGGGTATCGAGAAGATCGCAATAGAGATCGAGTGTAGTGACCAGGTTGCGCGCGTCGTGCAGCAGACTGCCAAGGCTGTCGGCGAACTCTGGGGAAATTTCAGGAAGGGCCACGGGCAGGGATGACGGAACGGAGGAGAAGAGGCCGGACGCCGCCTGCTCCGTATCGACAACTGGAGCATTCCGTTCCGCGATGCTTTCGATCCAGAGGCAGGACCCCGGACGGGAAGGGCAAGCAGTCCCGGGCCCCTGTGAGCCAGCATCGCGGACCATTTGGGAAGACAAATCCGCGGAGAACGCCTCCCCCGAAAAGAGGTTGCCGGGAAGTGTGCTTACCGGGAGATCGTTCCCGATATGCGTGTTTCTGCGTCCGTCCCACCCGGAAAGGAGTTCAAGAGGGGGTGCTGACTCGGAGGAGCCTGCATCGAAAGGAGATGGAAGGTCTTGATCGGCCTGGCTCTTCCATGAATCTGGCACGGAGCCGGACGGTTGGTTGGACGGATGCTCTTGCATAAAGCCCCCTTTGAGACGTGGCCGGACTGCGGCCCGGACCACCACGCCCGGATACAGGCGGGACGATGAGGGGAGCCGTGCAACGCTCCGCTCAAAGAGCCGCGATTCGGATCTTCCAGCTGGGTGGTGTCCTGCTATATGCATGCTGCGTGCCAAAGTAGGACGAAAGGGCTAAGCTCCTGATAAGGAACAGATTCGTGGATGATTTTGGGAAGTTGGTGCATTCAGCGAGTCTGGGGGGCGAGTGCCAAACTGGGAATCGGTTGATTAATCACGCACCCAAGTATTTGCCTTTAAGCAACTTAGCAATGATTCCCGACATGGGGCGGCAAAAAACCTGTTTTCCGCAATCGGGAACGGATGCGAATGCTGTACCAAAGCGGTTAACTGCGGTCGCCCGTACAATCGAGGGATGTCTAATTCTGTTTCTTCTTCTAACGATATTTATGCGGCCTCTACAGTGAGCGGGGGAAGCGTGCGGCGCGCTGATGCCGGAAGGTTTTTTCGCAAGGACGGCCGCGCGGTCGATCAATTGCGGCCGCTGGCGATCGAGCCCCACTTTGTGCGGACGGCGGAGGGGTCGGTGCTGATCAGCGTGGAGCATACGCGGGTGCTTTGCAATGCAACCATCGAGAACGGCGTGCCGGGATGGATGCGCAACTCGGGGCGGGGCTGGGTGACGGCGGAATACAGCATGCTGCCGCGATCAACAGTGACGCGTTCGGCGCGGGAGAGCGAGCGGGGCAAGATTGGCGGCCGTACGCATGAAATTCAGCGGCTGATCGGGCGGAGTTTGCGGTCGGTGGTGGATATGCAGGCGCTGGGAGAACGCACGGTGATCCTGGACTGCGACGTGATCCAGGCGGACGGCGGGACGCGGACGGCGGCGATTACCGGAGCTTGCGTGGCGCTGGCGCTGGCGTTCAATGCGCTGGTGAAGGCGGGGACGCTGAAAGCTTCTCCGCTGAAGCAGCTGGTGGCGGCGACTTCGGTCGGCATTGTCGAGGGCACTTCCCTACTCGATCTTTGCTACGAAGAAGATTCGCAGGCCGAGGTGGACATGAATGTGGTGATGACGGCTGACGGCGGACTGGTGGAGACGCAGGCGACAGCCGAAAAGGGAAGTTATTCACGAGCCCAGTTAGAACAGTTGCTGGACCTTGCGGAGGGCGGATTGCAGCAGATTTTTGGTGCGCAGCGAGCGGCGCTGGACTCATAGATCCGCTTCTAAAACAATCTGCACAGCTGGCGACGGACCCGGCTACTGCTGAGACAACCCCGGAATCAGGGATAAGCGCCCCGGCGTTGATCTGTCTGATTAAGGGCGGCGACGATGATGTCCGCATTCAGTTCGTTGAAACGGTACTCGGAGTCATCTACGACGCGGGGCTTCCTGGCAGAGAGCACGACTCCCCTCCAACGCTGCAAGAGGTTCAGCTCCCGCACTTCAAACGCGATATAGATTCGGTCCTGGATAACGGTGATTGCGGCAGCCTCGGCTTCGTCCAAGGCCTGCTGCTGACGATCGGCCAGTCCCTTTGAATTGGAGTAAGCTGGTGATCGTGGAATAGGACCGAGTGAGCGCGCTAAGCAACTCACGAAATCCTCTTTGCGGCGATCGAGGAACCATTATTCGCCCTGCCAAGAACGAATCAGTTACTGCCCGAGAACGATGCCGCCAAGGGTTCCGCTGATGCCCAGGGCAGAGACGACCATGGTCACGGTTTGCTTGTCCATTCCATCTCCTTCGAGGAGTTGCGCTTGGTCTTCTGAGGAAATCTGCCGGGACAGACAGTATCGCAATCTTAGTTGTCAGGAGGGACGATGGCTACTTCCAATGATCCGCTTTCCCGCGATGCCGAATCGGGTATCGACGCCCCGGAGGCTATTCAACCTGCAACTCCGCTTACAAGGATTGTGCAAGAGACGGAAGAAGACGCCATCCTCATGTTCGACGAAGCGGATGCGCTGTTCGGCAAACGCAGCGATGTCAAAGACAGCCACGATCGTTACGCGAACGACAAGTAACCACTCGACGAGCTAGCGCTTGCTGAATCGCGAGGTTAGCAGGGCCAACTTTTCTTCCATGGTAGCGGGTGCGGCTTTGGGAGGGGTGGGGTGGTTGTTGGGTTGCGTGCTGGGGCGGGGCGGATTGCCTGGGCGTTGCTGAATGCCAGGACGTTGCGGTGAAACCGCAGATCCTTCGACTCGCTGCGCTCGCTCAGGATGACGGACTTGGGAATTGGGGCGCGGAGCGGGCCGGGCGAGTGGTTCTAGGAGAGCTTTTATCGAGAGGGCGATGCGTTTGGTTTTGGCGTCGGCGGTGAGGACTTTGACCTTGACGATCTGGCCGGCTTTGACCGCTTCGCTGGGGTCTTTGATGAACTTGTTGGAGAGCTCGCTGATGTGGACCAGGCCGTCCTGGTGGACGCCGATGTCGACGAAGGCCCCGAAGCGGGTGACGTTGGTGACTTGGCCTTCGAGGACCATGCCGATTTCGAGATCGCTGATCTCGTGGACGGTCTCTGAAAACGACGGGGCGACGAACTTGTCGCGGGGGTCGCGGCCGGGTTTGCGCAGTTCTTCGAGGATGTCGGTGAGGGTGTAGGTGAGGCGCTTTTCGCCGGCGTGGAGGTTGGTGGCATTTACCTTTTCGAGCAGCTGGGGGTTGGCAATGATGGCGGGGATGGGGCTGCCGGCGAGGGCGGCAATTTCTTCGACGATTTTGTAGGACTCGGGGTGGACGGCGGTGGAGTCGAGGGGGTTGAGACCGCCGCGGATGCGGAGGAAGCCGGCGGCCTGCTCAAAGGTCTTGGGGCCGACGCCGGCCACCTGCTTGAGCTGGTCGCGGGAGAGGAAGCGACCGTTCTGGTCGCGGTGGGCGACGATGTTCAGGGCCGTTCGTTCGGTGATGCCGGCCACGTAGCGGAGCAGGGCCCAGGAGGCGGTGTTGAGGTCGACGCCGACGCGGTTGACGCAGGATTCGATGACCTGGCCGAGGGATTCGTTGAGCTGGCGCTGGTCGACGTCGTGCTGGTACTGACCGACCCCGATCGCTTTCGGATCGACTTTGACCAGCTCGGCGAGCGGGTCCTGGAGGCGGCGGGCGATGGAGATGGCTCCGCGGACGGTGAGGTCGAGGTCGGGGAACTCCTGGCGCGCGAGGTCGGAGGCGGAGTAGACGCTGGCGCCGGACTCGCTGACGGTTACGGTGAAGATCTGGCCGAAGCGTTCATCGCGGTCTTTCTCTTCTTGTAAGAATTCGCGGATCAGGGTTAGGGTTTCGCGCGAGGCGGTGCCGTTCCCGATGGCAATTGCCCGGCAATTGTGCTGGGCAACGAGTCGCCGAAGGGTAGTTTTCGCCGTTTCTGCGTTGCCCTTTCCGGTATGCGGATAGATGACGTCGTGAGCTAAAAACTTTCCGGTTTCGTCGACCACGGCGATTTTGCAGCCGGTGCGCAGGCCGGGGTCGATGCCGAGGACGGAGATGGGGCCTGCGGGCGGGGCGAGGAGGAGGTTGTGCAGGTTTTCGCGGAAGACTTTGATGGCCTCGAGGTCGGAGCGCTTCTTCAGTTCCATGCGCACCTCGGCCTGGAGGGAGGAGTTGAGGAGGCGGGACCAGCTGTCTTCGATGGCGAGTTCGAGGTGGGGGGTCCAGTCGCCCTGGGCCTTGAGGGTGCGGGCGCGGAGCATGCCCGCGGCGCGAGCTTGGTCGGTTTCGATGAGGAAATACAAAACGTTTTCGGCCTCGCCGCGGCGAATGGCGAGCATGCGATGGGAGGGGATGGTTTTTACCGGCTCGCGGTAGTCGTAGTACATCTTGAATTTTTCAGGGAGGTCGCGGGCGGGGTCGTCGGGGGCAGCATCTTCGGGAACAGTCGCGCGGCGGCTGGTGACGACGCCTTCGTCGTGGATCCACTGGCGGAGAAGCTTGCGCAGGTCTGCGTCTTCGGAGATGCGTTCGGCGACGATGTGGCGGGCGCCTTCGAGGGCGGCTTCAGGCGTTTCCACGCCTTTTTCCTTTTGGACGAAGGTTTCTGCAAGTTGGGCGAGGGATTGCTGACCTGGCTGCTGGGCCCAGAGGTAGTCGGCAAGCAGCTCGAGGCCGGCTTCGCGGGCAATCGTGGCCTTGGTGCGGCGCTTGGGCTTGTAGGGCAGGTAGAGGTCTTCGAGGATGGCGCGGTCGAGAGTGGCTTCGATGCGGGCGCGCAGGTCGTCGGTGAGCTTGCCCTGGCTGGCGATGGTTTCGAGGACGGTCTTTTTGCGGTCGACGAGTTCGCGGAAGTAGGCGAGCTGCTCTTCGATGGCGCGGATCTGGACTTCGTCGAGGGCGCCGGTCGCTTCCTTGCGGTAGCGGGCGATGAAGGGGACGGTGCCGCCCTCGTCGAGAAGCTCGATGACCGCGACCAAACCGCGCAGAGGGAGGTTGAGAGATTGAGCAATGTGGAGAAGGATTTCGGGGGAGAGGGATTGCGGAGTGGCCATGATATGTCTCTAGTTTAGTTTGCTGCGGAACGTTGATCCCAGTTCGCGGAGGGGTGGCTGAGGAAAAGCGGGATCGATGGGATGCCACTTTTCGCATTATGCACGACTTCGAATCAGACCGTTGCTTCATCCGCGCATAGGCATGAGATGTGCTGTGCGATCCAGGGGAGGATAACTTATGAGACGGCGACTTACGGGGAGTAACATTTCCCCGAGGGAAGAACTGATGCCCGCTCGAAAAGGAAGGTAAGACTGTGTTTCTCAGGAAGATCACAAAGGTCCAGAACATCGGGAAATTTCACAAAGGCGGCGTCAGCGGCGGGGAGTATGAAAAGTTCACGCTCTTCTACGCGGGAAACGGTCGCGGGAAGACGACGCTGTGCGCCGTCCTGCGCTCCATGAAGATTGACAATGCAACGGTAATTGAAGACCGGCGCACCTTGTGAGACACAGCGAAGCCTGAGGTGCAGTTGCTGCTCGATTCCGGCATGGCCTCGTTCGGCAACGGTAAATGGAAAAACGGAACGAGCGACCTTCATATCTTCGATGGGACTTTCATAACCGAGAATGTCCACGCCGGAGAACAGGTCAGCACTGACCACCGCCGCGGTATCTACCGGGTCATCGTCGGAGCCAAAGGCGTGCAACTGGCCGAAGAAGTCGATCAACTGGACGCCGAGGTCGCCGAACTCACGTCGAAAATAGGTACCGAAAAAAAGGCTCTCCAGCAGCATGTGCCAACGGGCATGATGTTGGAAAAGTTTCTGGCGCTTGTCGAAGACCTCGACATCGACGCAAAGATTACCGAGCAACAGAAGAAAATCAGTGCCGCATCACAAGCGACGGAGATTGCGACGAAGCCGCGCTTGAAACCCCAGCTGATGCCGTATCTGCCATCGGGATTCGTATCGGCGCTTGAGAGAACCGTCGAAGGCATATCGGCGGACGCGGCGCAGAAGGTTCAGGAGCATCTTTCCGCGCATCAGTTCGGCAAAGAGGGGGAACCGTGGATTGCATCCGGGTTGCAACACGTCCACGATGACCGTTGCCCATTCTGCGCGAACGACGTGAAGGACAACACTCTGGTCGAACTCTACCGGCAATACTTTGACCAGGCTTACAGTGCGTTCAAAGCGGAACTTGTGGTTCTGCGTACCGCAGTTTTGCAGGACTTGTCCGAAGCGGAAGGGCTGAGGACGAAGTCTCGTTTTGAGGGACTTTTCACGGAAATTGAGTACTGGCGCGCCTTCGGTAATGTGGATTTTGTGCCCACCGCTTCCCTAGACGACATGCCCGGCGCGCTATCGGCGCTTTACACCGAAGCAAAACAAGCTACCGAGGCAAAGATTGCGAGCCCGCTGGAGACACCGAACCTGGACAAACTTCAACAGGCGATCAGTTCATGGAAGACAGCGGCCGATGAGTTCAAAGCCTGCAACGATTCTATCGCTCAGGCGAATGCGGGCATCCAGGCTATCAAAACCAGTAGCGCTTCCGTGAACAAGGCAGTCCTTGAAGCAGTACTCAAGGAACTGGAAGCGATCAAGAAACGCCACACGGCCGCCGTGAAAACCCTTGCCGACAACTACAAAGAACTGGTGGCGGACAAAAGCGCGCACGTGGCCGACAAGGAAAAGAAGAAGAAGGATCTTAATGCCTACGATACTGCTGTTCTTCCCAAATATCACGCCGCCATCAACACCTACCTGACGCAGTTCGGGGCTGGGTTTAGTCTCATGAAGTCTGAAAAGAACTACGTCGGGAAAGTGCCTCAGTGGATTTACACCATCGAAATCAACAAATGCCCGGTGGACGTGACCAAGGCGGCGGGCCACGGCGAACCCAGCTTTCAAACGGCGATGAGCGCCGGCGACCGGAGCACGATGGCGCTCGCTTTCTTCCTCGCGCAACTCGATCTTGATGCAAATCTGAAAGACGCCGTTGTAGTTTTCGACGATCCGTTTACCAGCCTGGACGAATTCCGCCGAGCTATGACCGCCAAGTCGATCTTTCGCGTCGGCCAGTCCGCGTCGCAGGTCATCGTTCTGTCTCACGACAAATATTTTTTGAAGGCGGTTGCGGACGCCATTGTTGGAGTGAAATGCGAGACGTTCCAAATCTCAAGCACAAAGAAAAACTCTTCCATAGAAGTTTGGGATTTGGAGCGTGAAGTGAAAGACGGTTATCTACGCGCCCATATGGACATGCTGGACTTCCACGACGGCCATTCGGGAAGCGCAAGCGAAATGCGCCTAAAGATGCGACCACTACTGGAGAGCTATATCAGGTATCGATTTCCCAATCAGATCCCCGACGGGAAATGGCTTGGGGATATGCTGGCGATAATCAGAGCCGATCCCAACCATGCGCTTCAGCCTGTCTACAAGGACATAGATGACATTAACAGCTTTACTGCGCCGCACCACCACGACGCGAACACGCCCTTCAACGACGATGAAGTCAAGACATACGTCGCGCGCACTTTGGCGGTTGTAGGTGGTTGCTGAACGTCAGTTGGACGAACTTGGTTCTGTTCATAAGACCTGCTAAGCACTAAGGCATCCGCCCGAAAAGACGATTACTCCCCTGAAACGCGCTTCTCGTAGGTGAGGGTCCGAAATTTGGGGGCAGGCCACCGGGGGGATCAGAGGCCGAGTTTGGACCAGATTGTGTCGATTTTGGATTTGGTTTGTTTGTCCATTTCCAGCATGGCGGGCCAGGGGCGAGTGAAGCCTTCTGCTTTCCATTTGCGGGTGGCGTCGATGCCCATCTTGCTGCCGTAGTTGGGGAGGCGGCTGGCGTGGTCGAGGGAGTCAATGGGGCCCAGGGTGAACTGGATGTCGCGCTCGGGGTCGATGTTGTTGGTAACTCGCAGGGTAACTTCGCCGATGTCCTGGACGTCGCAGTCTTCATCGACGACGATGATACATTTTGTGAACATGGCCTGGCCGAGAGACCAGATGGCGGACATAACTTTGCGCGCGTGGCCGGGATAACTCTTGCGGATCGAGACTAACATCAAGTTATGAAAGACGCCTTCGGCGGGCAAGTTGATGTCAACGATTTCGGGGATGGTCATCTTCATCATGGGGAGGAAGATGCGTTCGACGGCCTTGCCCATCCAGGCGTCTTCCATGGGAGGTTTGCCGACGATGGTGGCGGCGTAGATGGGGTCCTTGCGATGGGTGATGCAGGTGATGTGGAAGACGGGGTATTCGTCCTGCATGGTGTAGAAGCCGGTGTGGTCGCCGAAGGGGCCTTCGGTGCGGAGTTCGCCGAGTTCGACGTAGCCTTCGAGGATGATTTCGGCGTAGGCGGGAACTTCGAGGTCGTTGGTCTCGCACTTGACGATTTCGACGGGTCGGCCACGGAGGAAGCCGGCGATGAGATATTCCTCGATCTCGGGCGGAGCGGGGACGATGGCCGAGAAGATCGTCGCGGGATCGGCGCCGATGGAAACGGCGACTTCCATACGGGAGCCCTTGAGGTTACCGAATTTTACTTGCGGAAGGCCGCCGGTGGCGGTCTCGGGGACCGTGTAGGCGCCCCCGGTGGACTCGGCCATGGCGGCCACTCTTGCTGCTTTCGGATCGGCTTCGGCGTTGGCGGCGGCTGCGCTGCGGAGGGCCTCGCGATAATGCTCGGCGGCGACTTTCTGGCGCTGCCAGTGCATGCCGGTGGTCTGGCCGTCGTAGACTTGCATGCGGTACATGCCGATGTTGCGCTTCCCGGGGCCTGAAGCTTCCTCTCCTGGCGCACGGGTGTGGACGCAGGGGAGGGTGATGAAGGGGCCTCCGTCATGGGGCCAGCAGGTGATGATGGTGAAATCGAGGAGGTTGATGTTGTCGCGGTGGATGACCTGCTTGCAGGGGGCGTCTTTGGCAGAGACGGTCTTGGGGAAGGATTTGAGGAGTTCGCCGACCTGGGGGAGGGCCCTGAGCTTATCGAGGAAGCCTTCGGGGGCCTTCATGTTCATCAGGCCCTGGATGCGATCGGCGATCTGGTCGACGCGCTCGACGCCGAGCGCCATGGCCATGCGGCGTTCGGAGCCGAACTGGTTGATGAAGACCTTGTGGCCGGGGTGGCCGGTGATGTTTTCGAAGAGGAGGGCGGGGCCGCCGGGCTCATAAGGAACACCTTTGCCTTTGTGGACGGGCTTGGCGCCGGGCTTGCCGATCTTGGAGACGCGGTCAGTGATCTCGGTGATTTCAAGGTGAGGAGAGACGGGCTCATTGATGCGCTTGAGTTCTCCGGCTTTTTCGAGAGCCGCTATCCATTCGCGAAGATCGTTGTAGGCCACGTACACTCCCTGCCGAGCCGGCACGCCGGCCCGAAACTCCAGTGTATCGAGTGTGGTGGCCAATGGGCTGGAGAGCGCAGAATGTGCTGGGGCACATCAAATCTAGGGGTGCAAGGTCGGGTGGTTAAACTTGCACGACCTGATCGGGTTGGACGGCGAGTGGGAGGGCGTCCATGGGGTAGCCGAGGCGCTTCCATTCGTCGTATCCGCCGCGCAGCGGGCGCACGCGATCGATGCCGAGACGGTGAAGGGTCATGGCGGTTTTGGCGGCGGTGGCTTCGCTGGGACAGGTGCAATACAGGATGACGTCGCGGTCGAGGGGGATTTCAGTGTGGCGCTGGGCGAGGGCGTCGGGCGAAAGATGGTGTGCTCCGGGGAGGGTGAAAGGATCCGGAACCAGTTCGAGGGGATGGCGAAGATCGACGATGTAGACCTGTTCGCCGGCGTCCAGCATCTTCTTGAGCTCTTCAGGCTCGAGGCGGGCGGTGCGGAATTTTCTCAGGAAGGAGTAGCGGCGGTAGATGCGCATGCCGAGGAAGATCAGGATGCCAAGGACGAGGAGCGCTCCGCCAAAGTGGCCGGCCCAGTTGAGGATGCGCGGATTTTTGTCGAGGATGTCGCCGAAGAGACGGCCGCCGCCGAGCAAGGTTCCCACCCAGATGAGAGCGCCGGCGGTGTCGAAGACGAGGAAGCGGCCGAGAGGCATGCCAATCTGGCCGGCAACGGGGGGTGCGACCACCGAGAGGCCGGGAACAAACTTGGCAAACAGCAGCGTATAAGCGCCGCGGCGGCCGAAGGAATCATGGGTTCGGCGGACGCAGGTGGTGGGTTCGAGCGAGAAGCGGCAGAGCAGGCGCAGGACGAAATGGCCGTATTTCTTTCCGAAAAAGAACCAGCTGGTATCGGCGACCAGGCAGGCGCCGGCTCCGGCAAACAGGGCGAGGGGAAAGCTCATGTGCTCGGTGGCGGAAAGAGCGCCGGCTGCAAGGAGCACCGGGGTTGCGGGTAGAGGCAGGCCAATCTGCTCCAGGAATACCCACCCGAAGATCAGAATGTAGCCGTATGTGAGGAGAATTGCTGTGGGTAGGGACATGGGAACCTGGGGACGAGCCGGGGGACCGGCGCGTGTACATAGGATGCCACGGTTTTCGCTGCGGTGCATGAATCTCGACGCGAATGCAAACCTAGACGGCTTGGCCCGAGGCGATGCGGTCTTCAATGTGCTGCAGGGATTCGTAAATCTGGTCGAAACTCTCGATGGCGAAGAGGAGCTTGTGCATCTGGTCGACCTGGACGGGGGTGTCGAGGACTTCCTGCAGAGAGAAGCTGCGGATTTCGCAATGTCCTTCGATGACGTTCGTGCATTCTCCGGCGGAGCTGATCAGGCCACTGCCGTAGACGCGCGCCTGGCCGTGCTGGCGGATGAGGCCGAATTCGACGGTGTACCAGAAGAGGCGGCCGATGCGCTCGAGGATGGCTTCGTCCTGAATACCGGCGCAAAGCTGGCCGTAGCGCTGGAGGAAGTTCGCGAAGACGCGGTGCGCGTGCATGGGGACGTGACCGAAGACGTCGTGGAAAATATCCGGCTCTGGAGTGTATTCGAGGGAGTCGCGCTGGCGGAGCCAGGTGGTGGTGGGAAATTGCCGCTGGGCGAGCATCTCGAAGAAAGCGTGTCCAGGCATGAAGCCGGTGACAGGGACGGTACTCCAGCCGGTGCGCGGGGCGAGACGGTCGCTGATCTCCTCGAGAACGGGGAGGCGGTCGGTGCGGAGACCGATGACGGCGAAGCCTTCCAAGTACTCTTCGGCTGCGTGGCGGGCGAGTTGAGGCATGCGCCGAGATACGAGCTCAGCCCAGGTTGCATGCTGTTGTTCGGTATAGGAGGGGTAGTCCTGATGCGAGAGGAAGTGGGTGAAGGTGGGAGTGGTGACGGAGACTGCCATACGTGTGTGATTGTACTTGGACGAATGGCTTCGTTTCGTACCAGAGAGAACATTCCTTCATCGGGTAGGCATGCCGAACGGGGCGCGATCAAACTGATGGCACAACAGGGACGGATTCCGCCATTCTGAAACGATTCTTTCGTCGGTGGAGACGGAGAAGCAGATGCCCTTGAGCGCAATGACCGAAAGAAATTTAAGAA